>QMSC01000017.1 GCA_003649515.1 Thermoprotei archaeon
GCTTGGATAAAGGAGAGCGCCTATAGATGTGAAGACCTTTCCGCCTACATGTTGTAGTATTCTTGCCTTGCGGGAATCGATGTATTTCCCCTTTAAGATATCGCTATTGGCATAGGCTTCTAGGACCTCTCCTATGAAAAGAGTGCTCTCTCCTGCATCAATGGATTTTTGAACACGGCACTCCAGGTGGGCTATACATTCGCGAATTATTGGGGGCTTAACGCGACGGCTGGAATCGAATGTCAGCTTGAGAACCTTTGTTTTATCGACTTCGTGTCCACTAGTCGTTCCAGCATACCACACGGCTTCTATGAGACGTGTATCAGGAACGTTCACGGTAAACTCATTTGTTTTCTTAATTATTTCATATGTGTAACTTTCCTCTCCTATAGCAACGGCGATAAGAGGGGGGTCTTCACTAACAGGTGTGGTCCAGCTAGCTGCCATAACGTTTACTCTACCCTCGGGGCTTCTCGAAACTATCAATACGACAGGTCTGGGGTGAAGAGCTAAGTAGAACTTTTCAAGGGAGGCTTTCATGGAGTTTTTCCTATTCGATCTTAACCTTTATTGAAATAATATTTTTCGCTGCTAGGTAGTACATCTTCTCTAGGACTAATATTTTCGAGAACCCTGTTCGCTTGCTGACATAGTCGACAACAAGGCTTAAGTTCAGTGCTCTCTCTTGTTTATCGAAGAGCGCTGTTAAGGCTGCTAGAGTTTCCTTAGTCTCACGATCCATAATCCTCTCTGACATCTTCTTGGCTTCTGTCAAAATAGTTTCTATCTCCTTTTCTAATACTGCAATGTTATGTTCGTGGCTGAGCGGCTCGCTCTCGATCCTTTCAATAATGCTCTTTATCTCCATGAGTCTCTTATTTAGTCTCTGAAGCTTCTCTTGGACTTGGATATCGCCTAAGTGTCTCATGCGCTGGAAAAGTGTTTCTATGAAGGCTATTTTCTCTCCGATTTTCTTCAGTCTTTTCATGAATATTCTCTTTGCAAGATTTAACTGCTTTGTAAGCTCACGGTGTAGGTACTGTAGCTCATCAACGTATTGCTCAATGTCATACCCAGGGCTTTCTAGGAGTTTTCGGCATCTTCCGAGGAGTCTAGCATTCTCCGAGAAAATGTGAGGGCTGGTGTTCCGTATCAGTCTACTCCATCTCTCTAAAGTCTCGGCAGAACTTTCTACTTTCTCTAACACGTTCAGCATTTTCTCTAAACTAGTAGCAAGGGAGCTGAGTTTATCCACGTACTCGTCTAGGGATTTGGAATAACTGTCAAGAGAGTTTTCTACCCTCAGCAATTCATCTATTGGGATGTCTAGGTCAGGTGGTTTATTGAACTCCATTATCTGTCCTAATAGAGGTCTAATGAAGTCCTTATCCTCATATTCTTCTCGCAGGAGGTTTAGAAGCATTTCTACTCTCTTTCTGGCTTCAGCAGCTTTTTTGGCCTTAAGGGATAACTCCTCTAAAACCCTTTCAACATCCTTACTCTCAACTACCTTCTGCGACACTACTCATCTCCAAATGCTATTACCCTCCCCTAAGCTTAGTAACTCTCGTTTAAAATAACATTTTTAATTACCCAACACTGTAACGTAGTTTGGGAGAAAACTTGTCTGAGGCCTTTAAGTATAGAAATAGGTTGAACATAGTGGTCCTTCAAGGCGACATTACCGCACTGGAAGTAGATGCAATAGTGAACCCAGCTAACTCTTACATGATTATGGGAGGAGGTGTTGCAGGGGTCATAAAAAGGAAGGGAGGGGAAGTTATAGAGAGAGAAGCTAGAAAATCCGCTCCTGTACCCGTAGGTAAAGCTGTAGCGACTCAAGCTGGCAAGCTCAAAGTGAAGTACGTGATACATGCACCGACTATGGAGCGTCCCGCAATGCGCACTAGCCGAGAAAAAGTTAAGCTAGCTACGAAAGCAGCGCTGAATAAGGCGGTAGAATTGGGGATTATTAACGTGGCTTTTCCCGCCATGGGAGCTGGCGTTGGAGGCTTAAGCGTAGATACCTCAGTTAAAACTATTCTCGAGGCCATAGACGAATCCTTTGATAGAGTATCTGCATCTAAGCTAAGCACCATATATCTCGTGGCCTACAGGGAGGAGGACTATAGAGTTTTCTTAGAGGTCGTAAAGAAGTGGATGAAGAAATATGGTAAAGAATCCTCTACGTGATATGCTAAACAGGTTGCTTTGGGATAAATCTCTTGATAGAAGGTACTTTGAAATAGCCTTCATATCAAGAGGTACTGAAAGTGGGTTAGAGAAAGTTAGAGGCGACAGAATAACTAGAGTTTCAAGGGATTACGTGCACTTTCTACTACCTGATGGATTGAAAAGCATTCCCTTACACAGGATAGTTTACATTCTGGACTTGAAGCAAGGCAAGTACGTGTACTATAAACGCTCTAAGTAGTAGAGAATGTGCAAGTACCAGCAGTTTTCAGAGTCCATAAAACAGGAGATCGTAACTCTCCCTAGAAGAATTGGAAATTCAAGTTAGAGAATTAGCATGCGCCCGTTTTTGCTGGGATACTATGTCATCCATGTGAGCGAGGTCCCAGTAGAATACCTATGCTCAAGGAGATATATGAACAGCTTAAGCTAGCCAGAGATCTCGGGCTAGACGGAGTGGTCTTCTTTAGATTTCGAGAAATAATTTCGAGCAATCTTTGGCCAGCAATCGATAAGGTGAGCTTTGAGCATTAGGTTAATGTAATGTTATCTGGAGGGCTCAGAACATAGGATGCTGTATGTATTTCGACCTGATGAAAGATTAGGGATTACCGGTTAAAATTTAACTAAAACAATGTTCTTTAAAATGAGTGGTGTGAAAGGGATTGTCCTCAGAGGACTTTAAAATCGCAGTTATAGGAGCAGGTCCTGTAGGACTTTTCTTCGCGCTTGAACTATTGAAAAGGGGCATTATAGTTGATGTATTTGAGGAGCATTCAAGAATAGGTGTTCCGAAGCATTGTGCAGGAGTAGTATCAATTGGGGGGCTCAATAAATTATGCTTCAGTGATGGCAAGTATGTCCTAAACAAAGTTAGAGGGGCATTAATCCACTCTCCGAGCGGTAAGTACTCATTAAAAGTAGCGCGGAGGGATTTTCAAGCATATATTCTTGATCGAGAAGCCTTTGATCAGAATCTCTACTATGAAGCTACGAGTCGGGGAGTTAGAGTTTTCCTAAACTCTTTCGTGAAAGATGTTACGAAAACGAACAGGAAGACTTGGAGGATTGCTGTAGGAAAGGGATCTACGCGGGAATACGACTTAATAGTGGATGCGGAAGGGGCATCATTGAAGATTGCCCGTAGTCTCGGAGTAAGAGTCCCTAAGGATGCTAGGCTTCCAGCAATACAATTCGAGTTGAAGGGCATACAGGATATAGACGAGGATTTCGTAGAAGTATTCCTGGGAAATCGCTGGGCACATGGCTTCTTTGCGTGGCTTGTGCCGCTATGCTCAACGGAGGCGAGAGTAGGATTGGCCTCTTATACAAGGCCGCGAATCATGCTTGATTACCTTCTTCATAAACACCCGTTAATGAGGAATAGGGTGAAGCGTGCGAAGATAAAGGAGGTGAACGCGGGGTTAGTGATTGTTTCAGGACCTGCATGGAGATTTTTCGGAGATGGATATATTATGGTAGGAGATGCTGCAGGCCACGTAAAGCCTACAACAGGTGGAGGCATAGTTTTCGGAATGTTAGGCGCCAAGGTAGCTGCGGAAGTTATTCAAGAGGCGTTGAAGAGTGGAGATTTTTCGAGAGCGGTTCTCAAAAAGTACTCGGAGTTGTGGGAGCGAAACTACGGAGGAGAGTTTAAAGCTATGAAAATGGCGAGAAGGATTTTTACTAGGCTAGATGACAGTAAACTTGAAAGTCTTATAAAAGCTCTAAGCAGGGAAGATTTCCTAGAAGTGATCGAGAAGTTCGGTGATATGGACTTTCAGAGATCCGTGATCTCTAGAATTCTCCTATCACCGCGATTTCTTTTCAGTCTGTTAAAGGCTTTTCTAGCTTAACTAAGTAAATTCTATGAGCATTAGGAGGGATGTCAGAATAAACAAACAACCCGAGAGTGTACGCACTTTCTTCAGGCTAAGCCTCCGAGTAATTAGCTCGCTTGCCACTGCAGTTAACGTGCAAATTGACCCCAATCCTAGCATTGCTCCGGCGAAGACTACTATGGGATTATCCCAGCTTGAGGCTAGAGCCAAAACCGTTAACTGGGTTTTATCACCAATCTCGGCTAAAGCTATCGCTAGAAATGATGTTAGAAAGGCGCAGCTTACGAACTTATTAGCGTAACGCTTTTCGTTCCCCTCAACCGTCTCCCGTCTCGCTTCTACTAGGAGCGTATGTAGTCCAAAGAATAGGAAAATTGCTGCTGAAATAATCCCTATGATGAGCCTAGGTAGAATTCGGAGAAGGATGTGTCCTAGCATTGCTGTAGTCCCTGTCAAGAGGATGAAGGCACAGAGGGCTCCTCCTATAACTTTCTTTTTGTCCTTGAACTCTAACATTAGGCTAAGTATCAGTAGTTGAGTTTTATCGCCTAACTCCATTAAGGAGATGAGCGCGAACGATATTAGGAAGCCCATGAGCATTGTAATCGGTGGAATAAGGAGAAAACTTATGGTATTAAGCTTTACGGATAACCTGCCTATAGCTCTCTAAAAGACACTTCCTTTTCATCTAAATCGATTATCGCTAAAGAAGGCTTCCCCGAGAGGAAGCCGAATACTTCTCCAGGATTTACAACTATAGTCTTACCGAACTTCCTCAGATCTCTTTGATGAATGTGTCCATAGAATATGAAGTCATAGATCCCCTTCTCGGCCACAGAGTACACTATTTCCCTAGTCTGTGCCGAGGGACCTAGGCCATGAAATATCATAATCTTACTCTCACCTACCACTAGGACGTGTGGTTGATTGTATATCTTCATGCCTATCTGTTCTGCAAGGGATAGAAGTGTGCGCTTATCACCGTCGTTATTCCCAAAGACTCCTATGATTTCCGTCTTGAGCTTCGAGAATTCCTTAATAACGAAGGGCGATACGTAATCACCACAGTGTATCACTAGCTCGAGCTCTTCTCCATTGAGTACATCTATTACCTTTCTCACCTGAGGTAAATAATCATGTGTATCCGATATTACCCCTATCTTCAAAGCTAGTTCACCACTAGTATATACCTATTTATTATTATATTTGAGAGTTAATGATTGTTCTTAAATAGCCAATATATCCCTGGAACTTGTTTCAAAAACCCTATCCATACTTCAAAATGGAGCTTACATGTGATCGATTACAAAGATGTGAGATGATAATTCTTCTTGCCAGCACCTTACCGCTTTTTATCGCGGTGATTTAGAAGCTTAGAATTAAAGGATGAGGAATCATTTCAAAAGGTTAAAGTACCTATTTAAGCTAAATCATTCCATGACTAGCAGGCTCGTGAAGCTAATCAAGGTGTATGATAAAGCTCCTCATAATGCATTTACTGATATTGCGTTATTCAAGGGCTACTATTACATCGTCTTCAGAGGCGGCTCAGCACACTCATCATATGATGGTCGCATAATAGTGGTCAGATCAAAAGACTTAACGACATGGGAAGAGGTTGCAAGGCTATCCACGAGGTACGACGATAGGGATCCACATTTATTAGTGTTCGAGAACAGGCTTTTCGTATACTTTGCATGTCGAAGCCCTGAACCCCCTTATCAACACACTAGAGTTTGTTGGAGCGAGGATGGTTCAAATTTTAGCGAAGCTATAAAGGTGTACGAGGATTGGTATAGGCTTTGGAGACCTAAAGTGCACGGGAAATCGATTTACTGCGCAGCCTATGACGTTAGAGGAAACTTGAAAAGTTGTTTATTAAGAAGCGAAAATGCCATACACTGGAGCCATGTAAGCACGATATATGAGGGGGATCGAGCTAACGAGACTGAGATAGTATTTCTAGATGGGGAAATCCTAGCGTTAGTGAGGCGTGAAGGAGGTGAAAGAACCGCAGCGATATGCCGATCCCAACCCCCTTATACAAGCTGGAAAAAGTGGGAGTTAAATGAAGTCCTTCAAGGACAAGCCATGTTCCCCTTTAATGGCAGAATCCTGGTGGCTTCGCGCGTGTACATACACGGTAAGGCTAAGACTTGTCTTCAAATACTTGAGCCTGAGACGCTATCTCTTAAGCCCGTATTGATCCTTCCATCAGGTGGAGATACCAGCTATCCAGGAATACTATTACTAGATCACAATAAGTTCGCTATATCGTACTACTCCTCTCATGAAGGGAAAAGTAGTATATATCTCGCGATGGTAGTTATTCACGCGTAAGTTCATTCAGGCTCTAGATCATCAGCGAATCCAAGATACATGGCCTCATCCTTCCTCTATAGGTCATTACTTTGTCTTTCAGGTCATCTTAGCTCTAAAGTCTCTAACAACATGGAGTCTTCAAAAAATCTAAAACGCATAAAATGCCCAGTTAAGTGATTAGTTTAACTGCTCGTTGTCGTAGAATAGCTTCAATAGGTTTGTTCACAGAACTTCTTCACTCATACTAAATTTATCCTCGAGAAGCCATTTCTTATTGAATATATCAGATGTGTGTGGAAACGGTCTTACCGCACTGTTCTCAATATCAATGATGCCCACGAAATCGACGTTCCTAATGAAGTCTTGTATCGTTAATTTCTCGAGGAACTTGTAGAAGGAGAGTATATGCTCCATAGGTAGCAATATGCTTAGAATAAGATCCGGTTCTTCTTTCGATGTGGCAACAGCATTTACTATCGGGAGTTCTCTTAGAACTCCTGCAAACTGCAACATCTGTGACATCGTGAAGAAGTGAATTCTCGTAATGACTGTTAAGTGGTTTTTGAAGACCTCAGGTCTTAGACTAATGTTATAGCCTACTAAGAGGTTTGGAACGTGCGTATGGAAGTGATAGAGGAGCGATCTTACGTTCACTTTTAGTTTTCTGGCAATGCTCGAAATCGTCGTAATAGCGTTAGCTCTAAGCTCATTTATTATGTAGAGGTCTTTTTCATCGAATTTTTGTAGGGGGGAGATTTCCAGTCTAGCCTTTTTGTTTTCATTTAAAATTTCCTCAGCTATTCCGTTCCAATTAATCTTCCAAGAGTTATTCGAAGAATCATAGAGGTTGAAAGAAGGCTTTCTTAAGAAGTTGTATCCCTCAAAAATAATAGCTCCCTCAAATCTTTTTCTAACATGGTTCTCTAACGCTTTGGTATAGTTCCTTGGGAAGTAATAGACAAATAGCCACCTTGCACCGTTTTCAGTGTAAAACTTCATTACTCTACCCAAGTACCTTGAATCAAGGTATTTCAAATCCTGGTCTGTTAACCTGTCGAGGAAAACGAACATCAACGAAAGTCCCAGTGCGCTGTAATCAGGAAGGGCGTATACTTGAACGTATTTACGCAGCCTTTGAACTCTCCTTCTAACGGTCTCCCTCGAAACTCCTATCTTCTTGGCAATTCGAGCTATGTTTAGAGGGTTCTCTGCGATGTTTTCTAGGATCTTTAGGTCTAGCTCGTCAAATACTTCTCTACTTCCTCTGGTCACGCACTACTATAGATCTAACGGAATTAAAAACGTTTAGTAGTTTTCTTTTATTCTTATAATTTATAGAAGATTGTTTAGAATTAAAATATGTGCGAGAAAAGTTCGGCGCATGTGGGTTTGGAGATTACGCCACATTTAGGGCTTTAGGTTCACCTTCTGTATCACTATGGTTCCTTAAACGTCAAAATTTAAAGATGCTTTTAAGAGTATTTTCATGAGGCTTTGCGGTATTGATCACTCAGAGTTCAAAGATACTAGGTGCATTAGGATATGATTATTATACGTTTAAAGAGTCTGGAGAGGTTCCTGAGCGTGTAGACCTTAAGTTTAAGGATATCTTAGCCGAGCTTTCTTTACCGAGTCTGAATGATGAGTATTTGAAAACGATGGCCGAAAAAAGGCTATTTAAGCATCAACTTGAAGCATTACGAAAACTGAGTCAGGGATACAATGTCATTTTACGCTCTGGCACAGGTTCTGGGAAAACCGAGGCGTGGTTGTTCTACGCCATCAAAAACGTCAAGAGAACGCTCGCTATCTACCCCACCTTAGCTCTGGCTAATGATCAGCTTCAACGCTTAAAACGCTATTCTGAAATTTTAGGGCTTAATGTTGTCGCTATAGATGCTAAGAGAAAGGAAGAATTATATAAAAGGCTGGGCAGTAGGGTTAAGCTTAGGCGCCTAATAGCACAAGCAAACATTGTCATAACAAATCCCGCTTTTCTACTTAATGAATTAAAGAAAATGGGACTATATCCTGAGAAGTCCATTCTAAGTGTATTTCTTAGGGAAGTCGATCTAATAGTGCTTGACGAATTTGACTTCTACGGTCCGAGGGAGATAGCTATACTATTTTCTATGATAAGAGTGCTTAGGGATTTAGTTAGCTCAAACTTTCAATTGGCTCTTCTAACAGCCACATTAGAAAACGCGAATGAAGTAGCTAAGTTGTTCTCCCAGATCAACTCTCGACCAAGCGCGGTGATAGAGGGTAAGGCATTTAAAGTGAAAAATTTTGTGTACGTTGTCCTAGGCAAGGATCTTTGCTCCCTATGGAAACATATTCGAACGGCATTTGAAGAGTACTCTAGAGTTAGGGGAGAGGAGCTGGCGCCCGATGTATTGGAGGCTCTCGAGGATTTTGAAAAGTTCCGAAGAGATGTCTTCAAGATACTAAGTGTGGCTGAAGGTCTAGGTTTAGATGTGCCAAGGCTTGAGCTAGATCCCGTGGAAATTCTTCAAAACTATCTCAACGATGAAGGAGTCACTCTCGTCTTTACGCGTAGTATAGCTAGGGCTGAGGAGATCTGTAGAAGGCTTAAATTGAGGCTTCCCTTACAACTCCAAGAACGAGTAGCGGTTCATCATCACCTTATCTCTAAGACCCTGAGAGAACAGATAGAGGAGGGTGCCAGGAAAGGTAGAGTGAAGGTACTGTTCTCACCGCGCACTCTATCTCAGGGCATAGATATAGGCACTATAGTAAGAGTAGTGCACATAGGCTTGCCCGATAACGTGAGGGAGTACTGGCAACGAGAGGGCAGGAAGGGAAGGCGGGAGGAAATAGAGTTCTCGGAGACGATAGTCATACCCTCAACGCGTTGGGATAGGGATTTACTGTCGAGGGGCGTTGAGACTTTTAGGAAATGGATTAAGCTGCCGCTTGAGAAGACTATCGTTAACCCTAATAACAAATACTCATATCTCTTTGAAGCACTATTTAAGTTCATATCTCCAATGCTTAGGGACAAGCTATCCGAAGACGAGTACAATTTCCTAAGAGAGCTAGGCCTAGTGTCAGGAGCTGAACTGACGAGGAGAGGTAAAGATGTGTGGAGGAAAATGAACTTCTATGAGTTCTCTCCGCCTTATGGCATTAAGAGGATTAAGATGACTAAGGAGGGGGAACAATACTACTTAGAGGAAATTTCGCACTGCGACTTAGTCGAGAGATTTCAGCCGGGGTGCATAGACTACACCTCTGATGGTATCGTAGTCCTACATAACACTGGAGGACGTAGCGGCAGAGTTGTAACGGCGGTCATGGAAGAGCCCTTAGGCGAAGGGACATTATGGAGGTATGGTCCCCTAGCTGAGGCCTATGAGGAGTACGCGAAGATAAAGAGGTCCTGGAAGGAGGAGCCCAACATATTTAGGGATTATGCTTACGGAAGAATTCACTCAGAAGTCATATGTGTAGTCTACCCGCCCAAGGGAGGATTTGGTAGACTCGTAAAGATACCTAACAGGGTAATATGGTTCTTAAGAGGTCCTAAGCCCATTGTAAAGACTCTTGCAAGGAAAACTATAGTGTTCAGAGATTTAAAGGCTATCGAAGTCCCCACAATTACCAACGGAAGGTATACGGACTACACTTACGGTCGAACGATAGAGCTCGATCCAGCGGAAAATCCGATGATCATGCGCATTGGACTAGCTTACTTAATGGTGGTACTACGCAAGGTGTACGGAATACCTTTCGAAACAATAATGTATAGTCTCCATAAAATTGGGGAGAAGAAGCTTTTAATTCTCCACGAGCCGGAAAGCGCAGGTCTTTTAGAGTCCTTAGACTGGCTGGGTGTAAGTAAGGCCATTAGAGAGTACAATGCAGAAGAACTAGACGAGATCTTGATGCTAGAGGTAGATGAAAATGCGTACTTAGATTTCGTTTCACTAGATCTAAATTGGAATCTGGCAAAGGAGGCCGCCTTAAGGGTAGTAGAGTACCTTCTTTTACAGGAGAAGATCATGTTAAGCCTTAAGGGTAGAAAGGTTTACGTTCCAAGACCCTCTAGAGCTCTTAAACTAGCTACCTTTGATGTAATAGAGCTGCCTTTCAGTGAGGAGCTTAAGGTGTCTTTCTTCGCATTAGGCGTCTTCGATGGAGAGGAGGTTACTCTCTCAACGGGATTTAAAGAATTTCTCATAGTATCTGCTGAGAGCGAGGATTTTGAGAGGTCCATTAGGAACCTCATAAACAAGGGATTTAGAGTCATGGTCTTCTCCAAGGATAGCGTCTACGAGAATCTGACAAAGATAGGGCTTAAGAGCTTTATCGCAACACTAAAGGGTTTAGAGCACATGGAGTCCATTATTGAGCTCAGCTCGCTTATTAAGAAGCAGTTAAATCTGGAGCTCGCGCCACTTGAGGAGTTAGAGAAAGCTCTAGGCCTCGAGCGAAAAGTATCGCTGAGCGATGTTCTTAGGGAGTACTCCAACTCTCTAAGGCGTATTAAAGAAGTACCTGTAGGAAAATGGCAAAAATTCACACAATATCTTGGGAGAACCCTTCGAGAGTATCTCGAAGAAAGTTTAAAAAACATGTATCTCATTTACTTACTACTGCTTAGTGAAGAGGACACTTCAGGGGCTCAGCAATAAGGCTTCAATGCGGTGACATAATGACCTATTTCGTTATCGAGCATTTGGAACCGGTAGTAAGCAAGTGGATGTGGTTTGAGTATAAGAATGTCAGTCGAATAGTAGGGCGAGAAAACTTAGTCATAACTAACGTCAAGGACGACCGGGAGAGGAGAAAATTATCTACCATAGCGCTACTCGTATTTAGAGAAAGCATTACTGAAACGTTCTTGATTGAAAATAATGACCTTATAGTCCTAGATCCCCAGGCACTTAAAGAACTCAAGCCATCAGATTTCAGTGACAAAACAGTGGTTGTCATAGGCGGTATAATGGGAGACTTTCCTCCTAAGGGAAGAACAAAAGCTCTTTTGTGTAATCGCTTACCAAAAGCTATTAAAAGGAATCTTGGGTCGCTGCAATTTTCTATAGATGGGGCTGCGTATATCGCCAAGATGATCTCTGAGGGTCATGAGCTGGCAGAGATACCCATTGTGGAGGGTCTAGAGATCGAGGTTTCTGATAAGCACTCAATAATACTGCCCTATGGTTATCCCTTAGTTAACGGTAAGCCTCTTATAAGCGAGGAGCTTCTGGAGTACTTGAAGAATGATATAGATAAGGATGAGTCAGAATTTATACGCTTGGGAAGAGTAAAATCCATAGTTGAGTACGATGACGAGTAGGATAACTGCTTTCTTTGTTACTAAAAACAGGGGAAAGTTCAGGGAGGCTTATAGGATACTCTCCAAGTACAATATTAATTTAAAGCAACTACCTGAGGAAAAGCTTGAAATACAGTCAGACTCCCTTGAAGATGTAGTACTATACTCGATTAAGGAGCTTGTAAAAAAGCACCCTAAGAAAATCCTGGTTGTCGAGGATGCAGGTCTGTTTATTGAAGTCCTCAACGGCTTTCCAGGTCCGTTTTCCTCATATGTGTACAAGACAATAGGCCTTAAGGGAATATTGAAGTTGCTTGAGGATAAGCCTACCAGACGGGCGTACTTTAAATCAGTTGTCGCATTTCATGCTCCAGGAATGGGGCCTAGGATCTTCACTGGGCTCGTATACGGTTACATTTCCTATGAGATTAGAGGTTCGGGAGGTTTCGGATACGATCCCATATTCATTCCTGAAGGATCTGATAGAACTTTTGCAGAAATGAGTACGGAGGAGAAGAATGCATTCTCTCATAGAGGTAAGGCCTTTAAAGCGTTCGCTGAGTGGTTCGTCCAGAGCTTCAGTAGCAGAGCTTAGGTATTGTTAATAACCTGCTTTTGACAATATTATGCAGTTAGACGTTATGCCGATTGATATCATAGGGATTAGGAGAGCTTGGAGGAACGTAAGGAGAGTGATAGGGAAAGCCGATATAGTACTTGAGGTAGTCGATGCTCGGGATCCTCTGGGTACACGTTCCAGTAAGCTTGAGAATCTCGTTAAGAGGTATAATAAACCTTTAATAATAGTGATAAATAAAGCTGACCTCGTACCTAGAGATGTCCTAGAGAAATGGAAGTATCACTTTGAGAAGGAATATCCAACGATATATATTGGCGCCAAGAATAGGCTAGGAACAACTTTTCTCTGGAAGGTGATCAAGAAAGTAGCTCCTCAAGATAAGCGAGTTGTAAGAGTAGCGGTTACAGGCTTCCCAAACGTGGGCAAGTCCACGATAATAAACGTTCTAAAGGGTAGGCACTCGGCTTCTACTTCTCCTAAAGCTGGTCATACGAAACACGTTCAAGAGTTTAGAGCCGCACAATGGCTAAAGGTAATTGATACGCCAGGTATAATCCCTATAGAAGAGGATGAAGAGGCTCTTGCTCTGAGGTTCGCCTTAAACTCGGAGCAATTATCCGATCCTATAGGCGCAGCAATTAGGCTCATAAGAATAGGATTAAACTTGGACCCAACGGTGTTCAGAAAGACTTATGGCATTGAACATAGAGACCCGGAGAAAATATTGGAAGAACTGGCAAAGAAAAGAGGATTTCTTCTCAAGGGCGGAAAACTTAACATAGAGGAAGCAGCAAGGGTTTTGCTAAGAGACTGGCTTACTGGAAAGTTAGTTTTCTACTATCCTCCCCCTTCGTCCTAATGAAAATCTTTTATGTTTCTTTCTCCCTCTCCTTAGGGGGTAGGAATCTTGGGAGGCATTCTAGATTATTTGAAGGAATTAGGGATGCAAGTAGATTCCTTGATCAAGGAAGCTCTTCTAAGTGAAACAAGCGATGAGTTTAAGGATATAGTTTTACACCAGGTAGAAACGGGAGGTAAGAGAGTTAGACCTGCGCTAGCCATCCTAAGTTGTCTGGCGTGTGGAGGAAGTATAGAAAGAGCTCTGCCTATAGCTGCAGCAATAGAGCTAATCCATGAATACTCGCTAATCTTTGACGACATAATTGATAGAGGCGAAATTAGGCGAGGGAAACCTACCGTTCGGAAGCTTTACGGAGATGTCATGGCCCTACTAGCTGGAATACACTATAGGGAATCTATAAGCGAACTTGTTAACCGCTCATGGAAAGCTCCAACCCTTCATGAACTAGTTGCGCGCACGATCAAGAAAATTGTAGAGGGTGAAAGGCTTGATGTACTGTTCGAACAGGCGGGTAGATCAGACGATTACATAATTAAACACAGGTACACACAGGTTTCTCTTGAAGATTACTTCAAGATGATCGAGTATAAAACGGCGGCGTTAATAGAGGCAGCATGCGTAGCTGGAGCTATTGTTGCAGATGCTCCACACGAGTGGTTGGAAGCACTTAAAGACTATGGTCGCAAAATAGGCTTAGCTTTTCAACTAATAGACGACCTCCTAGACATATTCGGCGAGGAAAAGGTGTTCGGAAAGAAGGTAGGGAAGGATATAATCGAACATAAGCTTGGAAACGCAGTCATATTAATGTCGCTAGAGGAGCTACCAGAAACAGACAGAAATGCCCTTTTAGCTATTCTAAGAAAGGATAAGATAGAGGGGGATGACGTAAGGAGGGCAATTGAAATAATATCTAAGACTAGGGCTCGTAAAAGGGTTTACGAGCTTGCACGAAAACTTGTGGATGAGGCGAAAGGTTCTCTACAAATTCTACCTGTGTCTGAGGCACGTAGAAAACTCCTTGAACTGGCGGACTTCATCGTGGAGAGGAAGTTCTAATGTCGCGAAGAGATATGCTGGCAGTGATAAAACTCGGAGGCTCAGCTATAACGATAAAGGACGAGATCTTTACCCCTAACACCAGAGTAATCGAGAATATCGCAGAACAACTGCTTGAAACGTGGAGGGATGGATGGACGTTAATACTTGTGCACGGTGGAGGGTCCTATGGTCATCCTATTGCAAAAAAGTATCGCGTTATGGAGGGCTATAAGTCTCCAAGGAGCATGCTGGGTTACCTAGAAACGAGGATGGCGATGTTAAAGTTAAACGAGCTACTTGCGAGAACCTTTGTTTCAAAGGGTTTACCCGTGGTACCCCTACATACTGCGTGTATATCCGTGGCGGAAAGCGGTCTCATCTTGAACTTCTACTATACCTCTATTGAAACAGCTTTACGAAACAACTTTATACCTCTGCTTGAAGGCGATGTTGTTCTTGACGCTGAAAGAGGATTTTCAATAGTCTCTGGCGATCAGGTAGTATACTGGTTGGCGCGGAAGTTTAAGCCAAAGAAAGTGATTTTCGGTATAGATGTCAAGGGAATTTATAATAGGGATCCGAAGAAGCATAAAGATGCGGTTCTTTTGAAGAGAATATCAATCGAAGAGCTTCGCAGGGTCTCCTTAGGAAAGGCTTACGGTATTGATGTAACTGGAGGAATTCAGAGTAAGATGGAGTATATCATCAAAATAGTTGAAGGGGGCATTCCAGTATATGTTGGTAGCCTCTTAGACCCTAGGGTACTTGTTCAGATGGTAAGGGGGGAGGAGGGACAGTATACTATTATATGGCCAGCACCGAGGCGCGAGTAGGGAGCGTTAAAATAGTTAAGTTTATAAACCTTACAAAACTGAAAAATTTGTAACACGCTTTGAATGGTGACCTTATATGCGTATTTTCGTTTTTGAGGAAGAGGAAGAATGGTGGGAAGAGGAAGAGGAGGAAGAGTGGGAGGAACTAGAGGAGGTCTGGGAGGAAGAGGAGTTCTAAAAGAAAGCCAGTTTTTGCCGCTGCAGATAACTTGTTTATAGTTTGATTCTTATATTAAATTACGAAGTAAAAGTGTCTAGATGTACCAGCTAATAGTCCGCGCTAAAAAGGACTCTGATGCCTTAAAGGCTATGGCAAGAGTATTCTATCCTGACTGGAACCTGAGGATCTCGACTCTGAAGGGTGCTAGGGGGATAAATGAGATTCGAAAAAATCTTGAAGATATGGTTGATGAGCTGTTGTACAACATTATCTTAGTAGGGAGGGAGGATGCCAAGTTTCTTGTCTTAGAGGACGAGTTTCCAGAGAACGTCGTCTTCTTCATGGTTGATAAGAAAAGGATTCGAAACGCAAGGATCATAACTCTTTCAAGATGTTTTGAGAGAGCGAGAGCTATCATAAGGAACTCAGCTCAATGGCAAGAGAACGCTTACGTCTTCTCGCACAAGGACGCTCCCTTCGTCAAGTATTCAATACCTGCCTATGACCTATTTTTAGGTCTTGGCGAGGGATATGAGAGGATGCTTGAAATTTTACTCGGCACCGGTTACAAGTGTACGCTTTTCGTAAGAGGTTTTGGAGGCACGCACGAGACATACTGTGGCCCCTCCTTAGTTGCGAAAATAAAGATACCTGACACCGGTAAAGTAAAGGTTCTCTCGAAGGAGGAGGCTGAATGTCTCGAAATTAAAGAGGAGGACCTAGTTAGCTCAAATAGGGACATTGTTCAAATGCATGAAAGGATATCC
>QMSC01000018.1 GCA_003649515.1 Thermoprotei archaeon
AATAAATCGTGGATTCTGATGCGTGCTGTTGCAGCCTCTATTGAGTAAAGTATGAAGAGAACGAGTGCGGCTTCGAGAACTAGACATAGTGCGTTAGCGATCCATAATGGTGGGTTAGTTGCGCCAGGGAACGGCACACCAAAGTAAAGCGATGCTGCAAATAGTCCCACAAGGGTCATCTGGGTATCCTTGAAGAGATCTAGAAATGCTAATCTTCTACCACTTATTTCAGTAATATGACCTGCCACTATTTCAGTCTCAGCGTGGGGTATATCAAATGGATCTTCTTCCATTTCTGCTTGTTGGGATAAAAGGAACAGTACAAACGCTATGAAGTGGGGTAGTATGTATATAGGTTTCCTCACCAGTACACCAGGAAGCCTTGAGGCTATACCTTCAATGCTAAGGCTTCCAGTTTCCAGTACTGGGACGCTCAATAGTAGCATTGAAGCTATATCAAAGCCTGCTACTTGAAGAACGAGACGCAGAGATCCTAGTTTGGTGAAGGGGCTCTGCACGCTCCACCCTATGAGGTACACTAGTATAGAGGACAGCGATAGTAGGAGGACTAAGAGAAGGGCGTCGCCTTCAAAGCTATATAGGGAGCGCCCATACCACGGAATGAATATGACAGTACAAGCTATTAGTAGTGCAGGAGCGAAGATTATGACAAAATCGACTACTGCGTGGTCTGCGTGGTCTACACGAATGTCTTCTTTAAATAGAAGCTTTATGAAGTCCGCTAAAGGTTGCAGAATTCCTCTGCTACCCGTATAGGTCGGTCCTAACCTGCTCTGCATGCGTGCAATGAGCTTTCTCTTATACCACTCGAATACCAGAGATATAATGAATATGAAGATGAGTCCCGGAAATACCAGCAGGTATACCAGTAACCCTATCGGGTTTTTGATCAAGTCGAGGAAGAGGGGCATATTACCCTACCTCCTAACTATTATGAGCGCGGCTACTGTTGATAAAGCCAAGTACACTGCGAGCATAATGTACTCAAGGCTTTGAAGGGGCTTAATGAAGACCACGGCAAGCATGATCAGTACTGGCACGGCGTCGAAGACCGTGAATATTATGATATACTTGAAGAACGTTAGCGCCAGCTTACGCGATGGAAGGAAAGATCTTTCGCCGCATGCATAGATGTCTTCTTTTGTTGCAACAGTTTTCTTCGGAGCTAGCTTACCCACCGCGTAGTATGTCGAGTATAGGGCTAGTAGGACGAGAACGAAGTATAACGTTGCTAGTACTCCGCCGGCGATTTCCAGGCTCATACTAAAATACCCTCTCTTCTTAAGGCGTATTTATTCATAAATATTTCCTCTTGAAACATTTAGAGGCGCTCGGTAAGAACAGTTGTCCTCAATATCACTTGCCAGCTACGCGCTTAAGTCCCTCGCTTAGTATTTTGACTATTAGGTCTGCTGTTTCCTTTACTTTGGGAGAGATTTCTTCCCCCAATTGAGTTCTTTCCACTTGTATTCCTAGCAAGAACACCCTTACACGAGGATTTCTTCTCTTTACCAAGCTAGCAATAAAACTTAGAGGTATTCTGTGAGAAAAGGTGATCGTAGGCTCGCAGCCTTCCTCCCTAAACTCCTTAACGACTACAGATCCTGAGGGAAAGTTTGCGTGAACGGCATCTATGAAGAGCAAGAGGTTATATTCTGGGTTACACATCTTGTCAATATAGTTTTCGGGAGAAAGTTCGGCTACCAGCACGTTTTTCCTCCTTCTTTTCGCTAACTCGTTGGCTATGTAAACGCCCACACCATCATCGCTTCTTAAAGGATTTCCTACACCTATAATGAGAGGGTTTGCGCCTGTGAGTAGTTTCCTTATGGCTTTTTCTAAGTCCATCATACAATGGTACTTAACTATGAATGTTCATATATACTCTGCATACTGCTGTGTAGTTCCCATTCTAGTTACAATACTGCGTTAGCCAAGTCTCTTCTTCGAGGTACTTCCTCATTTTCGAACGTTCTCTAAATCCATACGCAAATGCATCGAATACAAGCACTTATTGCTTGAATAAAGATTTTAAAAGGAGTAACCTAAAATAGTAGGAGTTAAGATTAGCTCGCGGGGATTGCTGTGGCCATAGGCAGTTATGCTCTCGAGAGACTATTGAGATGGGCTAGAGCTAAATCGCCGTGGCTCCTACACCTTAACGCAGGCGCCTGTTGTAACGGATGTGACATAGAGCTCGTAGCAGCTTTAACTCCTTTCTATGATGTAGAGAGATTTGGGATAAAGCTCGTAGGCTCTCCCCGACACGCTGATATTCTAGCTATTGTAGGTGGTGTAAACAAGCAAATGGAGGAACGTGTAAGAAGGATATACAATCAAATGCCTGAGCCTAAAGTCGTCATTGCTATAGGAACTTGTTCAGTTGATGGTGGAGCATTTAATGGAGCCTATAACGTGGTTGGTGGAGTTGATAAAATAATTCCGGTGGACGTATACGTCCCTGGATGTCCTCCTAGACCCGAGGCCATAATACACGGAGTGTACCTAGCGTTAAGAAAGCTTTATGGAGGTGACTTTCTTGGAAAGAAAAGGTAATGATCTCCTTGACAAGCTTACCGGGATCATAGGACCTCTAGGCAAAGTTGAAAGACGTGGACCTAAAAGGTATTACGTATACACATCGAGCGAGAACATTAAAGAAATTGTTAACAAACTGTTAAAGGAGCTAGGAGATTGCTACATCAGCGCAATTACAGGGGTTGAACTCGAGGATTGCTTTAGAGTCTACTATCATATATGGAATTTTACTGAAAGTGTTCTTCTAAGTATTATTACGGAAACGAGTAAGGAGAAACCTGAAGTTCCAAGCCTTACTGACATAATACCGGGTGCTATATTTCACGAGAACGAAGCGTATGATCTTTTGGGAATTAAATTCATAGGACACCCTAATCTGCGTAAGAACTTCGTCTTACCCGATAACTCTCCTCCAGATTACTTCCCCTTAAGGATGAGCCAAAGTAAACGAGGTGAGAGTTAATGGCAATAACAATATTACCTTTCGGCCCCCAGCATCCCGCGCTCGCAGAGCCTGAGCATTTTAGATTCAAGGTAGATGGCGAAGTCATAGTCGATGTAGAAGTTAAGATAGGTTACCTGCACAGAGGTATGGAAAAGCTGATGTCTACAAAAACCTATGTCCAGAACATATACATGTCCGAGAGGATATGCGGCATCTGTAATGTCGCGCACACAACGTGTTACGTTCAAACGGTTGAATCTCTAGCTGGACTTGAGGTTCCTAAGCGTGCTCAGTTCTTAAGGGTTGTGGTAAATGAGCTCGCCAGAATTCATAGCCACCTACTAATAATAGGCCTAGCCGCTCACGAAGTTGGATTCGAAACTATGTTTATGTGGATATGGAGGGACAGAGAACTCGTTATGCGGCTCATGGAGGAGTTAACAGGCAATAGGTTGATGTCGGCATACAATACTATTGGTGGTGTGAGAAGAGACGTAGATGAGAAGGTGATAAGTGCACTAAAAAAGGCTTGTACAACACTTAGAGAAAGTTTCTTGCAAATCAGAAAAGTATTCCTCGAAGACCCGCTTATTAGAACTCGTTTCGTAAACGTTGGGCTACTAAAATCCAGAGATGCGATAGCGCGCTCGGCTGTAGGTCCAGTAGCCAGGGGTTCAGGTATAAAGACCGATGTGAGAGCGGACGATCCTTACCAAGCCTACAAAGATATACCTATAAACGTCGTAACCTATAAGGAGTGTGATTCATGGGCTAGAATGATGGTAAGAGTTGATGAAATATTTGAGTGTTTACGGCTAATAGAGGAAGCTCTCGAAAACCTTCCCTCGGGCGAAGTGAGGATTCCTGTTTCAAGGAAAATGCCCGAAGGGGAGGCTATAGGGAGAGTAGAGGCTCCTAGGGGAGAACTCTTGTACCATATAATATCCAAGGGTGGTGAAAAGCCCTACAGGATAAAGATAAGAACGCCGACTTTCTCCAACCTATATCCCATAGTTGCAACGTTTATTGGAGAGACTATAGCCGATATTCCGGTAATCTTAATTAGCATAGACCCCTGTTTCTGCTGTACTGATAGAATGGAATTCGTTGATGTTAATAGTGGAAAGGTATGGTATATGTCCACTAGTGAAATTAAGAGGAAGTATTGGAGGTGAGGATTTTGAACTTCATGCCGAAAATATTGCGAGGAGTTGTCAGCTACGTTTTCAAAAAGCCCGTTACTAAACAATACCCCTTAGAAAGGGTTGAGCCGGCACCAGTATTTCGCGGAAAAATGTCGTTTAACCCGGATCTCTGTGTAGGATGCGGTATGTGTGCAAGGGATTGTCCTACAGGAGCGATAACAATGGAGTTCTATCCTCATGTGAAGAGGAAAATGCCTAAGTTCTACTATGGGTTATGTATATTCTGTCATCAGTGCGTGGAAAGCTGCGCATGGAACGCTATAAAGCCCACTACTCAGTTCGAGCTAGCGACTTACGATAAAAAGCAACTTATAGAACGTGTTAGTGAGCAGGAAGTTAAGCCTGTTAAGCCTAGAAGACCCGAAAAGAAGCTTTTTTACAGATAGATGCACTGTTTATTTAGTAAATATTATTTGTGATAGGACTCCCTTAAGTGAAATAGGCTCTAGGGGTCTCCCTCCTCCCTCGTAGAACTTGCTGAAGAACTCGTAGAAGTGAAGCCTTATGTTTTGTATATAAGCGAATAGCCCCTCCATTACGATAATTCCCGCTTGACCTATTATTACTATTGGTAAGCCCATTGCACCTAGGCTCCAGGCCATGTTCACAACCATCGTTAAGACCGAGTGTATCACAAAGTATATGGCAAGTCGTATGTATGATATTGTATTCGACAGCATTTCAAGCAACGATAGCATAAGTTCTAGAACCCCTTCTCCTATGAGCGCGGAGACGGGCTCGTGATGTGTCTTAGCTAGTAGGGATACTACGGGCTCTCCGAAAACTATAATGAGTATGCTTATGGGTATCAGTGGCAAGAATATATTGGCTAAGTACTTGGGAATTATGTTATGAACGTAATCCGTCGAGCCCACAACTATGACTCCAGAGATGTAGAGTACTAGTATCGGAATGGATTTCGTTGCCGCCTTTATTGCATGCCCCTGCTTGAACTCATTCACGGATTTCAGCATAAAGCCTATGATTAGATGAATCACGCCTATAAGAAGGGAAAGTCCGAGGGCCATATTTACTCCTTCCGGCGATATCTCATGGTCCTCAAATAGCTCTATAAGGGGATGATATCCAGGCAGTTTTATATGTGTTCCAAACAGTTCGCCGGAGAGGGTACCAAAGAACATTGAGCATATACCCATCAGCGTGAGCAGTGTGCTCCAGGAGCGGTATTTTTCCGGACCAAAGTACCTTAAGACTAGACCTGCAATAAAGAGCACAAGTCCATGACCCATGTCACCGAACATGAAACCAAAGAACAGGGGGAACGTTATTAGCATTATGAAGCTAGGATCCACTTCATTAACACTCGGCCACCCGTACATGCTTAAAATGCTTTTTCTTACGTCTTTCACGAGGGGTGTCGGTTTAAAGAATATGGGCGCACCTTCCGCCGTAGGCTCTTTAAACTCTACAGAGGCTCCTGCCTCTTCCAGCTTAGATTTTACCTTCTCTGCCTCCTGTGCTGGGATATAAGCTTCGAGGTAAAGTCTGTTTTCCTCAGGACTAACGATGGAGTTTGCCAATTTCTGTAGGGCTTTAAACAAGCAATCTACTGCCTCGTTGAGGGCGAGCACTTCAAAGAAGTGCTTTTCCTTCCACTCTTCAAGCCTGTAGTCAATTTCCTCAAGCTCAGCGCTAAGTTTCACTATATTATCTCTTAAGTACTTTAATGCTTCATCCACGTTGGACGGCAAATCCTTTCTATAGGTAATGTACTCTATGGAGAAAGGTTCCAGTAGCCTATCAAATCTTTCTTTTTGTTTCATCGAAACTATGGCTATGAAAACGTCTCTATCAAGGCTGTGCATGAACGTATAGAGAATATTGTTCCTTCTGAACAGATCTTCAAGGTCCTTTCTATCCTTCTCTTGTATGATGCCTATTCTTACGTATAACTGACGTTTTTCGAAGAGGTCTTTCAGGTCGAGACCAGTTTTCTCTAGGGGGGCTAACAGCCTTTCATAAGTACTTAACTCCTCTATCTGTTTAGTGAGTTTTGCTCTCTCCTCTAGCTGCTTTATCACCTCTTCTAGAATCAAGGCTTTCTCGGCTAACCGTTTCACCGCATCTCCTATTTCGTGGACTTCTATCCTTTTCTTAGATATAGCTTCAAACCTCAAGATTTTTTCCCTGTACTTTATATCAAGTGAACTGGTAACTTTCTCGATCTTGCCTTT
This sequence comes from Thermoprotei archaeon, assembly GCA_003649515.1. Classification (GTDB taxonomy): domain Archaea; phylum Thermoproteota; class Thermoprotei; order Thermofilales; family B20-G17; genus B14-G17. Next base: position 6,405 of record QMSC01000018.1, read on the forward strand.
TATGGATGTCAGCATCTCCATGTACTCTTCCACAACTCTGACCTTCTCAGGCTTTCCTACAGGTATCGGTTCTACGACGTCAGTGCTAAGAAGCGCTGTCAGCACGCTTTCAGCTTTTTTGGGAGGAAAACTCGCACCCAGTACTAGCACGCTGTGCTGACCCATACGCCTTCCCCTCTCGAAGCATGTTTTATTAGCATTCTAGCTATTATATTTTCTTTCTTTCGGAAAGACGATGAGCTCACTACACAGTTTGGAAAGCGTTCCCTTTCGCAGACTAGGAGAAGGTCGCTAGCCAAAATTACCATCAAGTAGAGTACCTAAGCTTTGTAGACGAGTAAGCAGTAAATTGTGCCGGTAGTTACCCGTCATCTCTCTATCTTTTACCGTATATGTGTCTTAGTGCTAGTAGATATGCTGGCCTCTCTAGCTGGAAAATTTAAAAATAAGTTATACAGTATCATGGCGGGAGGTATTTTGAAGGTCGTGTTCATCGGAGATAAGGATACAGTCACTGCCTTTAGGCTTATAGGGATAGAGGGCATAGTAGTGAATTCTCCTTCAGAAATGGAAAGCAGGCTTAGCGAAGTAATAAGAGAAAGAAAGGATGTTGGGTTGATTCTCCTGTCAGATTACTACGCGACTGACTTAATGGAGCGAATAAATGAGCTTAGGTTGAAGTTCGCGATTCCAGCAATAACCATAGTTCCATCTCGTCGAAGTAGAGGAGAATTTAAAGTGGACTATAAGGAAGTTATTAAAAGTGCTTTAGGTCTTAAAGTGTGAAAGTGGGGAGCTAACGTGGGCGAGAATTGGGAGAGCTTTCTAAAAACCTTAAGAGAGGAGTTAGAGAGGGACCTAGAAAATACCATTGCAGAGGCTAGAAAGGAGGGCGAGAAGATAATTCATCAGGTTTTCCTAGAGGCCTCGAAGGAGGCGAGCGGCCTTCTCGATAGGCGCCTTCGAGAGTACAGGGAAAGGGAGCAGAGAGAGCGGGCTTACATTGAAATCGAGGCTAGAAAGAAATTGTTAGAGGTGAGGGAGAAGATAATCGAAGAGACTTTAAATGAGGCGCTTAAAAGGCTGGAGAACCTACCCAGAGATGAGAAGTACGAGCGTATTCTAGAGGTCCTTCTCGTTGAGGGAATGGAAGAAATTGGAGGGAAGGAGTTTAGGGTTTACGTTAACGCTAAGGATAAGGAAATCATGGAGAAGGTTGCTAAAAAGGTGTCCAAGGAGCGAGGTATAAAAATAGAAGTGGCTGAGGAAGCTGCCAGGACGGTAGGTGGCGTTATTGTGGAAAATCCTGAAGGAAATATTAGATATTATAACACATTCGAAACAAGACTAAAGAAGATGAGAGAGCGTATCGTAAAGGATGTTTATAAAATCCTGTTCAGGTGAAGTTGATGAGTAAGATTAAGGGAGTAATTACCTGGGCTAGCGGGCCCGTAGTAAAGGCTAAGGGTATGCTTGGAGTGAAGATGCACGAGCTCGTGGAAGTGGGTGATGAACGGTTAATAGGCGAGGTCATTAGGATTGAAGGAGATATGGCCATAATACAGGTATATGAATATACTACAGGCATAAGACCAGGTGAAAGAGTCTACGCGACTGGTAGACCTCTTTCCGTGATGCTAGGACCAGGTCTAATAGGGAATATCTACGACGGTATTCAGCGCCCGCTTGAAGTAATTGCGCGTAAGGTTGGGCCCTTCTTTAGGCGTGGTGTAAGAGCCGACCCCCTTCCCTTTCATAAGAAATGGCACTTCAAGCCCCTTGTGAAAGCAGGCGTTAAAGTTGAGGCAGGAGATATTATATGTGAAGTCCAAGAGACTGGCCTTATAACGCATAGGATAATGATACCGCCTAATGTTAGGGGTACATTGAAGGAGATGGTTCCTGAGGGAGAGTATACAGTTCTCGACACAATAGCAGTTGTTGAGCATGAGGGCACTGAAATTGAGGTAAAAATGTATCAGGAATGGCCTGTAAGAATTCCTAGACCTTTCATTAAACGTCTCGAACCTACAGAGCCTCTCATTACCGGCACACGAGTCATAGACACGTTCTTCCCTATGGCTAAAGGAGGCACTGCCGCAGTACCCGGCGGCTTCGGTACCGGAAAAACAGTGTTACTCCACCAGATAGCGTCATGGTCTGATGCTAGGGTCGTGATCTACATTGGATGCGGGGAGAGAGGCAATGAAATGACGGAGGTTCTCATTAAGTTCCCAGAGCTCAAAGACCCATATTCAGGTCGTCCCTTAATGGAAAGGACGATTCTAATAGCAAATACCAGCAACATGCCGGTAATTGCGAGAGAGGCGAGCATTTATACTGGCGTGACGCTTGCAGAGTACTACAGGGACATGGGCTATGACGTACTGGTGGTAGCCGATTCAACGAGCCGATGGGCTGAAGCCATTAGAGAGATCGCAGGAAGATTGGAGGAAATGCCAGCCGAAGAGGGCTATCCCTCGTATTTACCCTCTCGACTTGCTGAGTTCTATGAGCGCGCAGGAAGGGTTCTGGCTCTGGGGAACCCGGAGAGAACTGGTTCCTTAACAATTATAGGAGCAGTCTCCCCACCTGGAGGAGACTTTACAGAGCCTGTAACAACCCATACCTTAAGGTTTGTCCGAGTATTCTGGGGCTTGGACACAGAGTTAGCCTATTCGAGGCACTATCCCGCTATTAACTGGATAACGAGTTATTCAGCCTATGTCGATACAATTGAGGAATGGTGGGATAGGAATGTTAACCGAGCATGGAGGGCTTACAGAGACGAGGCCATGAGAATTCTCGCAAGAGAGAACGAGTTAAAGGAGCACGTTAGACTTCTAGGACCCGAAGCGCTTCCTGAAAAAGAGAAGCTCGTCATGTTAACAGCGAGGATCTTACGAGAAGGGTTCCTGCAACAAGATGCTTTCGATGAAATCGATACATACTGCTCTGTTGAAAAGCAGTTCAAGTTACTTAAAACTATCATTGACTTCCACAGAGAGGCTGAACGATTGATCGAACGTGGAGTACCGTTCCATAGGATAAGAGAGCTCAAAATTATAGAGAGGCTTATGAGAATTAAGGAAGAGATACCCAACGATCAAACATACAAGATTGAAGGGTTCCGGGAAGAAGTAATTAATCAGCTTCGAGCCACCTTTGAGGGGGTGAGAACCGTTGGAGTCTAAGCTAGGTCTCATGGAGTATGCGACTGTAAGGGAGATCAGAGGTCCACTAGTTATCATAGAAAATACTAGGAACATAGGCTACGAAGAGCTTGTAGAAGTTATTGGTCCTGAGGGTGAAAGCCGCTTAGGGCGTGTAATAGAGGCTGCAGAGGAGTACGCCGTTGTACAAGTATTCGAGGGAACCACAGGTCTCTCCATAAGTGATACGCGTGTAAGGGCCGTCGGGAGAACTTTAGAAGTCCCAGTATCAATAGAGATGCTTGGAAGAGTTTTCGATGGTGTAGGGAACCCGATAGACGGGTTACCTGCACCCATACCTGAAGATTTCTGGGATGTCAATGGAGCGCCAATAAATCCCTACATGAGGGACTATCCGACGGACTTCATACAAACGGGATTATCAGTAATTGATGGAATGAACACGCTGGTACGAGGGCAAAAGCTTCCTATCTTCTCAGGCTCAGGATTGCCTCATAACCTAATGGCGGCTCAGATAGCTCGTCAAGCGAGGATCCTGGGTAAGGAGGAGGAGTTTGCAGTAATTTTAGCTGCTATAGGAGTAAAGCATGATGAAGCAGTCTTCTTCAAGCAGTCGTTAGAAGCCACAGGAGCTTTCAAAAGATCAGCTCTCTTCTTAAACTTAGCCGAGGATCCCGTAATCGAGAGGATAGTGACTCCGAGAATAGCTCTCACGCTGGCTGAATACTTGGCATTCGAGCATGACATGCACGTTCTCGTCATTCTCACAGATATGACCAATTACTGCGAGGCCCTGCGAGAGTTAAGTGCAGCTCGAGAGGAGGTTCCCAGCAGAAAGGGTTATCCCGGATACATGTACACTGACCTAGCCTCAATATATGAGAGAGCTGGGAGAATTAGGGGTAAAAGGGGAAGCATTACGCAGATGCCGATATTAACCATGCCTGGCGACGACATGACGCACCCCATACCAGATCTAACGGGCTACATTACTGAGGGACAAATAGTTCTAAGCAGAGAGCTGTACAGGAAGGGAATATACCCCCCTGTGGATGTCTTGAAGAGTCTCTCCAGGCTCATGAAGGATGGCATAGGCAAGGGACGTACGAGGGGGGATCACGCTGACGTAGCCAGGCAATTATACGCCGCCTATGCTAGGGCAAGAGAGGTTAGATCGCTAGCGACCATCATAGGCGAGGCTAGCCTCTCGCCTATAGACAGGAAGTATCTAGAGTTCGGAGACCTATTCGAAGAGAAGTTTCTAAGGCAAGGTGAGTACGAGGAACGCGATATCTTCGAGACACTTGACCTAGCATGGGGAATTCTGTCAACGCTTCCGGAAGAGGAGCTCACTAGAATCCATAGAGAATACATAGAAAAGTACTATCAGAGGAAGGAGGAAAAAGTTGAGTAGAGAGGCTCCCACAAAAATAAGGCTCTTAGCCCTAAGAAGAGCCCTTCAAATAGCTGAATCTGTACATGAAATATTGGAGAATAAACGAGAGGTTCTATTGGCTCAGTTAAACTTACTTATAGACTCCGCTAATGAGGCTCGAAGGGACCTTGAAAGGTACCTTCTAAAGGCATATGAAAGCTTAGCCGTAGCTGTATTGAGGATAGGTGAGCAGAAGGTAGAGGAGATAGCCATAACTACGCCTGCTTTGATTGAGGTAGAACCCTTAAAGAAGTTAATAATGGGCTTAGTAACCGTAACTCTAAAAGAGAAGGAGGGTCTGGCTCTTCCGACGGTTAGATACGGTGTTGAAGGAACCACCGTAGCACTTGATGAAAGTATTAAGGCTTTAAGGGACTCAATTAACTATATTCTTAAACTCTCAGAACTTGAAACGACGATCTATAGACTGGTGGATGAGCTTAAAAATACTCAACGACTCATTAATGCATTAGAATACATAATAATACCGCGTTATAGAAAAGAACTGGAGTTTATTGAATCGGTACTAGAGGAATTGGCGAGGGAGGAGTTTGCAAGGCAAAAAATATATAAAAGGAGAAGGGAGAGGGGGGACTGATGACGGGGGAATTTAAGCAGGTACTCGAGAAAGCCTATGAGGAAAAGTTACGCGTTTATAGAGGTAATGTCAACCAGGTTCTTAAGGAGTTGCGGCAAAAAATAGAGGGAACTATGGTAAGATTTAAAAGTGTTAGCCATTAGTAACTTGTGTCTCAAGCCAGGAAAAGGGGCGTAGACTATGAGAAAGGGAGATTCTGCAAACGGAATATATCCCAAGGTCTTCGTAATGATAATAACAGTAGTACTCGTACTAGTGTTAGTTGCATCATTCTTCCTCGGAATATACCTTGCTCTGGGTAGAGTAGCTCCGCCCGCAGAGACAACTACGGGCGAGGTGGGTGGCGAAGGCTCGATAGCAAGGGCAATATCTATCTTAGGCATATCAGCTGCCTTCGGAATGGCTGTCATAGCGGCGGGTATAGGAATAGCACTTGCAGGAAGTAGCGCTATAAGCGCTGCTGCTGAAAGGCCTGAAATAAAGACCCTGGGGCTTATCATAACCGCCTTGGCTGAGGCTTTAGCAATATACGGCCTACTTGTCGTAATACTTATGCTTGGCAAGATTTAATTTCGTAAGTAGGGGATTGTTTTAATGCAGGAAAATTCTCGAGGAAAAGAACTCACCATTTTTATAAACCAGATACGGGATTTGGATCTGTTCTTGCAGAAGTTTTACGAAACACTAAGAGAAAAGAGGTCGCAGCTTATCTCTACGGCATACAGTTTAGCTGAAGGCCTCAGAAGGGATATACAGAGCGTAGTTGAAGATCTTCTCGCGAAGGAGGAAAGGAGAGTTAAGGCAAACATAGAAAAATACCGCCGAGAGATGGAAGAGACAATTCTAAAAGAAAGCGAAAGACTAAAGAAGCTCGCTGAGAAAAAGAGGGAAGAAGCTATAGAGCACGTAACTAAATGTATTTTACCTTCAATCTAGCTCAATAATACTCTTGGTGGATTAAATGAATGAAAATGAGCTTGCCTACGTTCTACCAAAAGCCTTTGCTATTAGAGGCTTTCTTCTCCCCAAGGATCTGCTTAGGAAGCTCACGTATATTACTTCTCTCGCAGGACTCGTAGACTCGCTTAAGAACACAGCTTATTCCCACTATGTTTCTACAATACAGCAAGTTTCCGGTATAACTCTAGAGAGGGCTTTCAAACAGAACCTAATAGACGTGGAAAAGAAGTTGATAATGCACACGACAAGGGAAATTAGGGATTTTCTCTTCTCCTTTTTTAAAAGACACGAGCTAGACAACCTTAAAGTTGCTGTTAAAGCTAAAATTCTTAAAATACCAGCAGAGGAGTACGTGGATAGAATTAACTTTGATGTGGAAGCCTTTCTGGGCAACAGGGTTTATTTTGCTGAGCTAATAGCGGCCACGGACATCAGAGGGGTTAGAAAATCTCTTGCCGAATTGGGATACGAGATTGACCTAGATTATATGTGGAGCGTGGGCAAGGAGAAGCCCGGTTTTATAGACCTGCTTTTTGACAAGATCTTCTACAACGATTTGGTCGAGGGCCTGTCAAAGTTGAGTGAGAGGGATCGGGGGATAGCTGAGGATACATTCTCTCCCAGAATAGATAGGTACAATGTGATGCTTCTGCTAAGATCAAGGCACATGGGAATAAGCCTTAAAAAGGCTTATGATTTTCTCGTATTGTGCGAGGAGTGTCTTCCACCGGAGGTCTTAAAGAGGATAAGCGAGGCGGAGAACGTAGGCACAATTCATAAAATCCTCTGCGAAACGAAGTACTCGGATTGGTTTAGGAGAGTTGAGAAGATAAGTACTATAGCAGAAGTAGAGAAAGCCTTCTTAAAACTCCACTACGAGAGGGCGGAGAGGCTATTTGTAGGATATCCCTTTAACATAGGTCCACTAATTGGAGCAATTCTCTTGAAGGAACGGGAAGTAAACAACTTGATAGCAATAGCTTATGGCATCGAGAAGGGCCTTCCACCTCGACTAGTACTGCCAGAAATCATTTAGAACTTAGGCTGGATTCTAAAGGTACTAGCTCATATTGACTCATGTAAAAGTGCTCAGATTTAAGCTAACATGTTTTAAGTAGTAAGGTGGGTTGAGAGAAGTTTTAATCAGCCTAGCCGAGTGCTCTCACCATTCGACCCTTGCAAGCGTCATCATCAGGCTTGATGAGTGCTCCCTAACTTATAAATCCTCCGTACATTAATGAAGGCTAAGAGAATATAGTTCTCAAATTACCGACTTATCTAACAACCATCTTTAACTATCTTAAGGACTTTAAGTTAGCAAGCGAACTGAAATATGGGGTCTCCTAAGCCTTTTTCCTTCACCCTTGACCCTGTTTTACGACATTTGTGAGTTATATATGAGCTTTATGAGTCTCATAGTTTTGGCGGCTTCCTCGAAATTGACTTCAGGCTCAGTGTCATTTTTTATGCAATCGATAAAGTGTCTATTTTCGAAGTAAAATCCATAGTACCATATACGATCATTGCTACCGGCAGCTTCCTGTGTGGTGATAATTAAGGGGTCTTCTTTATTGTCCATGTAAATTAAGGCTTTGTCGTCGGGGTTGATAGATGCGGATATCCCCTTCGAATGCATTTCGAATACATGTATTCTCTTCCCAGCAGCCCAATTCGACATAAGTATTCCTACGCCGCCTGTTTTAAATCTCATAAGCGCGTAAAAGGCATTATCGTATTCGCAATGAAATCTTTTAACGACACTTACAACCCTTTCGACATCACCTCCTATCCACCGCAAAGTATCCACGGCATGAATTGCATCACAGGTCGATATATCTACGGCACCACGGAAGTACGGTTCCTCTCCGAGGCGGTGTTTGTAGAAAACGGCAACGGCTTGTAAGATGGGACCTCTTTCCGTCACGATCTTCTTCACCTTCCTGAGTAGCGGTATGAAACGCCTGTTAAACCCGACCATAGTCTTGCAGCGATATTTTCTAGCATACCTAGCCATGCTCTCCGTCTGAAAGGCGGTGATGCCCGGCGGCTTCTCAATAAACACATTAAACCCATGTCTTAGCGCATCAATGACTATATCATATAGCTGATGTGGGGGCATGATGATGTACACAGCGTCTAATTTCACTTCCTCGAACATCTTCTTGTAATCCGTGTACTGCAATTCAACTCCGTATTTCTTGGAGGTAGATCTAAGCCTACTCAAATTTATGTCGCATATAGCGACAATTTCAACGTCTTTCATGCTTGCGAGGGATGGATAATGAACAGCATTAGCGTGAACTCCCGCACCCACAAAGCCTACTCTTACCTTATCCAATTGAGCACCCTTTCTCCAAGGAGCGTTATAGTTGTACTTGTAAATAAGAATTAGGCTGTAGGACGCAATTTTTAATTTTTATTTAAATGCTCTATCAATGTAGTGGAATGTGCTCGCAGAGACTCCTACTTGCACCAATACTTGGACTAGGGAGCTTTGTGGAAGCGGAGTGTCGTGAGGCAGAGCTGAAAGTACTTGAGACTTACCATGAAGAGAGCATTGTCGTTGTTCAGGGGGAGGAGAATATTATACGGAGTCTCAGAACGATCGAATTGTATTCCTTAATTCTTGGCGAGAGACTGTTAGAAGTCAAGGAGCGCGTGAACACTAGAACTCTGAGACTAATGTAAGATCTATTCTAAGAGAGTGCGTGTAGAGTCCTCAGGAGAAGATTGTTGTAGAAGCTCATGTAAGGGAGGGTTGCTATAGCAGAGGCTTCCTCGAGCTAGTCGTTGGAAGGGGAGTCAAAAGGGTCTTTGAATGCGAAATCGGCAGACCCCCACAATATGTACTAAGGGTTGACCTCCTCTGTGGAAAGCGGAAAATCTTCCTTTCATTGAGGCTTAATAGGGAGCCTTTACACAAGCGTGATTACTACACGTACAAGCATCCTGCACCACTTAATCCCATAATCGCTGCAGCAATGGTTTACTTGGCTGATATTAAAGATGGGGAGATTATTTTAGACCGTTTAATTGCTCCGTATC
>QMSC01000019.1 GCA_003649515.1 Thermoprotei archaeon
AGGCTTTGAAGAAATTGCTAGAGCACAATTTAGTATAGCTAGAACTGAATGCGGCCGCCGGGATTCGAACCCGGGATCGCCGGCGTGGAAGGCCGGCGTCCTTCCAGGCTAGACTACGGCCGCAATGGTACCAGATTTTACATATGCGAGGGAGGTTATATCTTTTCTGCCGCTTCAAAGTAAATTATTAAGGTGGATAACATAAATATTAAGTTCGTTAGGTGAGCTCTTGGTTAAGAACCTCGAGTTCATGGAAATACCTCGAGTAGTGATATTTGGTCCAGGAGCAATCAGCAATGTAAGTAAAGTAGTCAGCAAGTTCACCGGTAGTAGGTCAATAGTAGTGGTTTCTGGAGGCGTGAATACTTCAAAAATTGCTTCGGATAAAGTGTTACCTTTGCTGGTAAGCGACTACAATGTCGAGTTCCTTAGAATAGGTTCCATGCCATGTATTGATGCAACTAAACTGTTTTACGATAAGTTGAGGAAGAACAAGGATATAGGGCTTTTGCTTGGCGTTGGTGGGGGTAAGGTCTTAGATGTCACCAAGACACTCGCATTTCTTCTGGGGGTAGAATATGTAAGTATACCTACAAGTGCTGCAAATGACGGTATAGCCTCACCCTCCCTTTCTTACCTACTAAAGGTAGACTTCGAGAAGACTTTTGGCAGGCCTATAAGCATGGCCAAGGCGCCCATAGCAGTCTTAGCGGATACTGAGATAATTTCTAAAGCTCCTTACATAACGCTTCAAGCGGGTTGCGGAGATCTCTTAGCAAAGTTCGTTGCAGTCAGAGATTGGGAGCTCGCATACAAGCTAAAAGGCGAGGATTACAGCGAATATGCTGCTTCTATGGCACTTATGAGCGCCGAGCTCATTGTAAGAAAAGCTGCTGTCATAAAAGTTGGAGGCGAGGAAGGCGCTCGGATAGTAGTAAAAGCGCTAATAGGTAGCGGTGTAGCAATGAGCATAGCAGGCAGTAGTCGTCCTGCTTCCGGAAGCGAGCACCTGTTCAGCCACGCACTGGATCTTCTATCAAGAAAGTATGGTTTCAAACCTGCTCCTCATGGACTCCAGTGCGGCGTGGGAGCTATAATGATGATGTGGCTTCATGGAGGTGACTGGGAGCGCATACGTAACGTATTAAGAAAGATTGGTGCACCCACTACGGCAAGGGGGCTCGGTATAGATTCAAAGTACATTATAAAGGCCTTAACAATGGCTCACCAAATAAGGCCAAGCAGGTATACTATATTAGGCGAAAGCGGGCTTACGAAAGAGGCTGCAGAGAGGCTGGCTAAGGAAACGGGCGTGATCTAGGACGGGAACCGCGCTAAATGGAGTATTTTATAGAACTTCCTCTATTATGGAAAAATATAAAAACGCTTAAGATCAATGGAAGAATAGTGAGGCCCCGGTAGCTCAGCTCGGTAGAGCACCGGCCTTGTAAGCTTGTAGCCAGGCTAGCCGGGGGTCGCGGGTTCGAATCCCGCCCGGGGCTTCTGAAGGTTCTCTCCTCAAAGAAACTTTTAAAACTCGGAGGTATATACTAGTTCTTAGCTAGCCGAGTGAGGGCCGGTAGCTCAGGTGGGAGAGCGCCCGCCTTGCACGCGGGAGGTCGGGGGTTCAAGTCCCCCCCGGTCCATTTTACTAGGAAAAGTGTCCCACCATAGTTCCCAATGTAATAGGAGATGCTTTATGGGTGGAATGAGCCTGATTATAGAAACGCTAATATTCTTCTTGCCAAGCTATGTAGCAAACGGTCTCCCCGTGACTTCCTGTAAAATTTTCAAAAGAAGACACCCTATAGACTTGGGCAAGAATTTTATCGATGGTCGTCGAGTGTTGGGAGACAATAAGACTATAGAGGGCTTTTTTATAGGTCTTCTTTCAGGTCTTCTCGTGGGTCTTATTCTAACATTATGTGGGCTTCACGTAATTGAAAGTAGTATAGTTCTCGTTGTAGGAACCTTGCTTGGAGACTTAATAGGGTCCTTTATAAAGCGTAGAATTAGCTTGAAGCCTGGAAGTCCTCTACCACTCCTAGATCAAATGTTTTTCCTAGTCACGGCTATAGCCTTTCACCATATTATAGTAGGTCCCATAGAGTTCAATATAGTGCTCTATGGAGTCTTAATAACACCGATTCTTCATGTATCAACAAATTTCATAGCCTACAAGTTCGGTTTGAAGAGCGTTCCCTGGTAGTGCTCCAACTTCTCCGAGAGTCCTTGAATGAGCTTTAATATTCTTTGAAAATGAAGTGATGAGGTTCTTAGAGAAGCCGCCTTTGGATGTCCTCCCCTACTTCCATGAAGTTCTCCTGAAATTTCGGTCAAATATGCTAGGATGTTGAAGTTTATCGTAGAGGGCACACGCGCCGTCAGCACTATTTCATGAGGAGACGGCGTGAAAATTACGAAAATAATCTTGTTGGTCGACTCAGCTCTCTCCGAGGCGAGTTTCCCTACATATCCTCGAACATTTTCTTCTCTTAGGTCTATAACTTCGAGGTAGGGAGTTGACAGTATTACTTTCTCGGCTAGCAACTTGTGTAATGTTCTCATTTTTAAATCCGCCTCTTTAGCCCGCCTCTCAATCTCACTCGTAATAAGCTCTTTCCTGAAGACCCACGTTTCCACCAACTTTTTCTTGAAATATATGTCACCTGGAGAAGCTAGCAGAGAGTACTCCAGAGTTTTCACTATTTTAAATATCTTCCCAGCAACTTCTGGCGGCAGGTTCTTATCGCTCACCTTGCCTATATGCGCCAAAGTGCTAAAGAAGCTTGGAGAGCTCGTATGTGAGCAATAGAGTCTTTCAACTATTTCTGAGGTACATTCTCTGAGCGAATGAACTAATCTAACACCCGCTTCCCTTAAAGCATCCGATACATGTAACGTAGTTTCGTGGTGATCGATCCAAGTGATCCTAACGCCTCTTATGAGGAGACTCTTAATGTGATTCGCTACCTTTAACCAGGAGTTTTCATCAAGCGCTAAGTCTAGGAAGTATAATTCCTCAAACGAGAGGCTGAATAACTTGTTTAAAATCCTATGCAAAATGTAGGGTTGCGAAATTTCTAATACCGCTCTCGTGCATCTGTTAGTGGTCAGCATATAGTCATATACTATTGCAGCTGATGTTAATCCATCAAGGTCTCCATGAGTTACTATGCCAATAGTCCTATTTCTCTCCTTTACGCTCAAACTCGCATGCCTCCTCAAGAGCCTTTTCGAGAGCACTTAAAGTTCTTTCTAAGCTTTCCTCAACCTCGAGAATCGAGCATGTTTCCTCGTATGATATTTCAGAAGCACTTCTTAGCGTTATAACATGCTCACGTGAAAGGTGTTCCATAAGCTTCTCTCTTAGCGTTTTATTTAGGGAATATGCTCTTACAATCCCCCTTATATGAACGTTACTATTGAAGGAGGATATTGATATCTCGATTACTATCAAGTTCCCCCCTTTCTCCAGCATCCTCCCGATCTGCAAGTAGTTGTCGGAGACGTAGGTCAGCCACCCCTTTTCGTGCAAGAGCTTTTCTAGAGTTTTTAAGTTCATCGTATGAATGATCTCGGAGTAGATCACCGCTTTTACAAGGTCGAGGAGATACTCCTCAAGTTCGCTGGGAGAGGAAAAAGTGTACTTATAGGGATCTTTGACCCAAAAGCTTAAGTAGCCAACGTTTTCTTGGAAAGTATAGTCCCACTCAACTTCTTCTAGTCTTTCTAAGAAGTCTCGTAAGAGGAGGGAGGATACCGGATACAACGAAAAACTCTGTAATATTAATCCTTTTACCCCCCTTTCTTTAAAAGCTCTTACTATAATACTGGTGTTATTTATCTTAAATTCCTTCTCTAAATAAATTCTTCTTTCAGCGATCTCTCTTATCTTCCATCCCTTCTGAAGAAGCTTTTTCAGAATTCGAGCATGCTTCCCCAAAGTCTTCTCCAATTAATCTTGATTTTTCTTTTTATTTTTCTTTTCCAGTTGGGATTTGGATTCAGCAGACTTTCATGCCCACTAATGAATTCAGAATCTAGGCTTTCTTCTCAAGCTTTGCTATAAAAAAGCCGGGTGTATCGATACGATCAGGGTGAAACCTTTGAAGCAGATTTTCCCATCCTTTTTCCCCAAGTCCCTCTTCTCCAAGGAAGTATTTCTGTTCCACAACTTTCAATCCATACTTTTCCACTAGAAGAGACACTATAGCTTCGTTTTCCTCTACAGTAAACGTGCATGTGGAATAAACTAGGGTACCTCCCGGCTTAAGTATTCTGGTGGCTGCCTCTAGAAACTGTTGCTGGTATTTCATTACGGAAATAATGTCCTTGTATTCCTTGCGGTCCATAATCTTTGGCCTAACGCCTAGAGAGGAGCATGGAGGATCGAGTAAAATTCTATCTGCCTTTAATGCCGGATAATTTAAGTGAAGATAACGGCTATCACTAACCAGGAATTTTATATTGGTAATGCCTAAACGCCTTGCGTTTTCCTTAATTTTTAACACTTTAGGTGTGCTTCTATCAATGGCCAGTATTAGGCCTTCATTCCTTATGAGCTGTGCTACATGAGTTGCTTTTCCTCCAGGTGACGCACACAGGTCCACTATAATTTCACTAGGCTGGGGTTCAAGTATATGTGAGACAAGCATTGCAGGGTAGCTCTGATCGTAAAATAAGCCTTCTTCATACTCTTTGAGTTCACGTATTTTAGGTGCTCTAAATACGCTTACGAGGACTTTTACGGCAAGCCCCCTTCTCTTGGCCAGGATCTCATGAATATCCATTTTGGCTATTCCATATCCCACAGGCTTTCCTGTAGGTGACAAAATGATCACTTCATCACCCTTTCTTATAGGGTCCCCTCTCATCACTCCTGGTGCGTAAAGGTCCGCTCCCTGGTATACGCTTTCAGCGGCAAACTTATCTACTATAACCTTCTTAGGGGCTGAGGGGATTTTATAGGGTCCCTTAACCTCGAAATATATTGCATCTGGAAGTAGTGGGTCGGGATAGGCTTTCAATCCCCTTTCGGCTAGCCTCTCCATCAATTCCTCCCTAGTCGTCTTTAAGGTGTTAACCCTAACATAGTATCTCTTAACAGGAACTGTAAGTTTACGAACGATTTTCTCTATCCGCTCCCAGCCTATGAAATCTGCTAGCGAACGAAATATTCGATGCTGGTATACTAGTCCTTCTATTTTTAGCCACTCTTCGTCTCGCTCTGTACTGGGCAACGCCACTATAGCTACTCTCCTAGAACTTCGACTATTACCCTTCTGCTATAACGAGGTCCATCAAGCTCTACGAGAAATATGTTCTGCCAAGTGCCTCTAATAAGCCTACCATCTAGCACCGGAAAGACTCTTCCCGAGCCTATAAATGCAGATGCAAGATGTGCTGCAGCATTGTCGTCAATTAAGTTATGCTTCCACTTTCCATTATGGGGATAGTCCATGCTTATTTTCTCAAGCATATCTTCCATTAAGCCTCGCTCATGCTCGTTCGCTACGATCGCTGCGGTGGCATGAGGGGCAAATACTAGGCATATACCGTTTTTTATATCACTCCCCCTGACTATCTCCTCAACTTCGGCAGTTATGTCTACTAGTTGCAGCTTCTTGTGCGTTCTTATATTTAGCTGCTTAACGTGAGTCTTCAAGAGTTTCCCCCAGCATACATCTACGAGGGAATAATTATATTTACTCCATTCTCACAATCGTATCTTTGAATTACGTATATTACAGTAAAGTTCTTGGCTATGGAGGTTACAAAGAGGGTGACTTGATGGAGAGGCGTACACGGAGAGTAAGGCTTGGAAGGCATCTTACAATAAAGTCCGAGTACTTATCAGCGATTATGCGAGGCGAAAAGATCACCACTATACGTAGGGGGATAGTAGTACCGTTATATGATAGGGTGTATCTCCATAGCGGAGGAAAAATAGTGGGCGAAGTCGAAATAGAGTCTACACGTTACTTGAGAGTCAAGAATTTAACTAATAAGGACGCCTTACTTGACGGTTTTAAAAGCAAAAGAGAGCTGATCGCTCATCTGCGGAAGTACTATCCAGATCTAAATGACGACGATTGGATAACGATCCTTAAATTTAGGCTAATAAAGAGAATTTCAGGTGAAGAGATCGAAGAGGACTCCACGTACTGCGGTTATTCTCCTGTTGAAATTGCTAGGCTAGCTCTAGCATATGGTATCTTCCAATCTTCGGAGAAGAGGAGAATTCTTGCACTCGTGCTAACTAGAGGTAGCATAAGGGAGGCAGCTCTTGAGCTCGGAGGACTCCACAGAAGGGGTATCGTTAGACGAGTGCTACGGGAAGCTGTTGAAAAATTAATCGAGCACGGGTTTATAAAACCCAAGTCTTCGTCTAAGGGCTAGGCTAGCAGGCTTTTAATAAACTTCATAATGTGTTCAATCTTTAGAGCTCCTTCCCGTATTATTACGAGGCTCCCGTCCTTCAGGACCTTTACAACAGTCGAAGGCTGTTTGTAAAAAGTCTCTCCTCCATCTAGAACCAGGTCAACGCTTTCCCCTAACTGCTGAACGGCTTCTTGAGCGGTGATAGGAGGCTTCCTGCCCGAAATGTTAGCGCTTGTGCCCGTGATCACACCTCCGCTTCCCTTTATTAAAGCCTGGGCTATGGGGTTTTGAGGTATGCGAAAGCCGTTTTCTTCCTCTCCACCGAAAAGGAGGCTTGAAAGCCCCGTATTCTTTCTGAGGGGTAGCACTATGGTCAAGGGACCAGGCCAGAATTTTTCTGCTAAAGCCCGTGCATAATCGTTTAAGATCGCTAATTCTTCCACCCTTGAGATGCTTGAGACGAGAAGAGGTATATGTTTTCCAAGAGGTCTTCGCTTAGCTTCAATTAGTCTTCTAACAGCCTGGTCCGAGAAAGGATTAGTGCCTAAACCATATACCGTATCTGTAGGATAGATTACGAGCTTTCCTTCTTTAATGGCTTCTGCGGCTTCTCGTACCTTTCCCAGAGTAAGCTCGTCTACTACTTTCCCGACCTTTAATATCCTCGGCATACTCATCATTCATTTCGACTAGTGCTTTAATGAGTTTTTCCGCTAAATAGTTCTCATTTTTCCTTAGCTTGTCGAAGTACTGCAGGAACTGCTCCTTAACCTCCTTAACTATCTGAGCTGGATCGGCTTTTCCTTCAGAAATCTGTGTTAACCAGCTTTCGATCTTTCCCCTAACCTCGGGACTCACTATCTCGGGCACTATCTCGCTTAAGGTCAGTGCTACGCTCTTACCTAGTTTCGTTGGAATACACTTTTTCCCGCGTATCAAGAAGTACTTTCTCTTTATGTTGGTATGTATATGTTCCTGCATAGTGGCGTCCGTTCCGATGCCGTGCACTCTCATTAATCTAAGGAGCTCTGCTTCGCTAAGATAAGGCGGAGGCGGCGTAGTTCTCTGAACGAGCTTAATGCTGAGTATTCGTGTCCTCTCTCCCACCTTAAAGTAAGCTAAAGGTTTCTCAGAGGGCCTGCCGAACGGATATATTTTATAGAAACCCTCGTCAAGCACCCGAATTCCAGTTATTTTGAAATTTAATCCTCCTATACGAAATATTACAAGCTGCTTCTCAACGAATGCGGGATCGCTAAGAGTTGCTAGAAACCTCCTTACAACGTAATCGTATATCTTACAAGCCTTTCCCCCTAAGGTCTTTCTTACGTAATCCAACTGGACGCTCTTTATGGGGTATATGGGAGGATGGGCTTTATCATCGTCTCTTCCCTTAGTGGGTACGATCACTGGCTTCAATAGGATCTGCGATGACACATATGGTCCATATATGGGATGCGAGGAGAAGAGGGATGCTATTTTTCTTAAATTAAGCGTGGGAGGGTAGATCGTTGTCTCCGTGCGAGGATACGATATTAACCCATGTTGGTAGAGCTTCTCAGCCAGGGATAGAGTTTCTTTAGCTCTAATGTCCAGGAATTTGCTGCAATCTCTTTCAAGATCTATCGTATTTAAGGGTATTGGAGGCTTAACTGAAACCTTGGAGTATTTTGCCTGTACGACTTCTGCCTCCTTTTCTCTGCTAAGCTCCTTGTAAAGTTTCTCTGCCTTCTCTTTGTCGTAGATTTTCTCTCCCGTATACTCAGCCTTATAGACGATGCCTTCTTTCTCGATAAGCGCTATCAAGGTGTAGTATTTCTTCTTCTGAAAGTTCTCCCTTTCTAATGCCCTTTTAACTACTAGGAACAGTACGGGAGACTGGCAGGGACCATAGCTTAAGAACATTCCTCGAGGCAGTTTGAAGCGATTTCTCTCCACGGCTAAAGTTAGCAGTCTAGTGAAAGCCGCGCCTATTGTCAAGTCTATGATCATTCTGGAAAAGACTTTATTTGCGAAAAGTGGGTTGGGTTTTCTTAAGTTTTCAAAAGCCGTAAGTATGTCTTCTCTTGTGAGAGCCGAGAACCAAGCTCGTTTGAACGTGGCGTGGGGGTTTACTCGCTTGACTATTTCCACTACTTCGAAGGCTATAGCTTCACCCTCGACATCCGCGTCAAGGGCTAAGATGACTTCTCTTGCACGTCTACCGAGAGTTTGTAAAGCATGGACATATCTTAAGTTTTCTGGTCTTATCACCTTAACGGGATCCACGAAAAATAGGGTCCTAGGGTCTACTTGCTTCCAGCTATTATAGGCCTCTTCGAAATCGAAATCCAGTAAATGACCTTTGAGTCCTAGGCAGCACCAAAGCCTATTTTTGCGCGAAAAGAAATACGCGGGGACGCCATAAATATACTCCCTAAAAATCCTACCTTCAGCCAAAATGTTCGCTATAGCCTTGGCAACGGTGTGCTTTTCAGCCACTACTAATACATCGATATAGGGTAATTTTCGCAGCGGTGTGCCTGGCATTTTAACCCTTCTTTCGCGCTCTTGTTCTCCTTTCACGAACAGCTCTAATACCCACGTTTATTAGTTTTCGGAAAATTGAGTCTACAAACTTCACATAAGAGCCTCCCTGTCCTAAGAAAGCCCCTATGCCTTCCCCGGAAACGGTTACTTGGAGCTCTGGGCCCACGAAGTCGACGTGCGTGATATGCTTTCCTATCCAGCTTACGGGGTGTACCGCAGTTATGAGCTGCTTAAAGTTTAGGGTAAGCTCTATAGCCCTTAGTTTAAATCCAGTCTCTTTTTCCATGGCTTTTATTCTTTCTCCTCCGCGACCTACGAGCCTTCCCAGACTCCTTTCTTTCACTATTATAAGAGCATCTGGAACTACTTCACTGGATATGTTAAACTCTTTTTTCTCTTTCGTAAACTCAACTACTGTGAGAATCTCAGCGTCAGGAGCTCTCATTCTAGCGATTTCCAGGATGCTCTTTTCTATATTATTTAACTGGCGTTTGAGTACTCTAAGTTCTAACGCTAGCCTTATCCCTCTCTTCGCTCCAGGTCTTACAATATCCGCTAGTCCCAGGTCCACTACAATCGCCTTTTCCTCGCCCAGTAGGATTTCTCTGATTAGCGTTGCCCCATCCCTCTCCATCGTAGGATCTCTCTGAAAGACGGGGTCTCCTGCCACGATAAGCTTAGAGTTCCTCCCTATCCTCATTATTATTTCTGCAACTATCTCAGGGTAGGTTGACTGTACATCGTCGAGGAAGATTACCGAATCGTCGAAGGTTCTTCCACGTAGAAAGTGGGAGTCCGCCACAACTATTTTACCCTCATTTAAAAGCTTCTTAATTTCCCCAGGGGAGAGGACATCTACCATTACATCTTCAAGGTATGAGTACACTAGCGTATAGTAGAGTTCCCCTACGTCGAGTGCTGTTATCTCCCTTCCTGTCCTAACGTCGATTAAAGGCCTTGCTAGAATGAATCTCTTATACTTTCCATCAAGCACGGCGCCGATACCATACGTGCACGAAATCAGGCTCTTTCCCGTGCCTGTGGGACCGAAGACGCCCACTATCTCGTACTCGTTGTTCCTAAGGGCATTGATGAGCACTTCCTGCCCACGGCTCATGGGCTTTATTTTATCGAGAAGGCCTACCATCCTCTCACCCGGGTCTTCGCCTAATATTTTTTAATTTTATTTACCCTTTTTCTTAAAGCTTAAGTTTAAAACTATCGGCAACCCTTTTTAAACCCTTCTTATTCTCCTGCCGCAGTAAGGGCATATAACGTGTACGTCACCCAGAGGAAGTTCCATGCCGCAATGAGGGCATAAACGTGATGAAAGGTATTCATTAGTCTCCTCAATGTGCGGCTTCTTCTCTATATTCCTCCTTCGGGTTACAGGTTGCGTTAGGTAAGTTTCAAGCCTTCTAGACAGTTGTAGTTGATACCTTCCCAGCCTTCTAAGCTCTTTTCTTAAGAAATATATAGAAAGAAGTGAGAGGGCTATCAATATTATGGAGATCACCGACATTAAGAATAGGAGATACAGAACGTTATCAGGAGTTAGAGTATCTATAGGAGGCTGCCAAGCATAGTTTATTCCATCCACCTTACTGCAA
This sequence comes from Thermoprotei archaeon, assembly GCA_003649515.1. Taxonomy (GTDB): domain Archaea; phylum Thermoproteota; class Thermoprotei; order Thermofilales; family B20-G17; genus B14-G17. The sequence continues at coordinate 10,524 of QMSC01000019.1, forward strand.
CTATTCTTGTACAGCGAGAGCGTTAAGCATGTAGAGGGTATTAGGGAGAGCGAGTAGTTTTCTCTACATCGTTTTTCTCTTCCATTATCCTTTTCTCCCATTTAGATCACCAAAATACCCTCCGTGAATAACTTCCTCATCCTTCTTCAGAGCTTGGTCCCCTCTTCATCGGCTATTAGTACTTTAATGAGGGATTTAAAGTATTTTTCTCTTAATTAAGAGTGACTCTTAGAGTCCTATAAGCGGCGGGATCTCAGTTAGTAAGAATTTAGGGATCATGCCGGTAACTCGAGCACATATAGCAAGGGTGGAAAGAGTGATGGTCATTATAAGTAGCGTGTAGTCTCGGACGCTTAGGCGCGATTTAAAGTAAAAAGTTCTCCTAAGACTTGTGTTAAATGCCCTGGACTCTAAAGCTTCGGCTATCATAAAGCTCCTTCTGATCTCATATATGAAGAGTGTTATTAGTATCGGCTGAAGGTTCTTTAACCTTTGAAGAAAACCTCCTCTATCCACTTCTAACCCCCTGCTGCGATGAGCATCATATATTATTTCTAGATCTCGGGCTAACGTAGGTACAAATCGAAGAGCCATGGTGAAGACAAGCACGTACTCATATGGGATCCTCAATGAGACTAAAGCGTCCGCAAACTCGTCGGGAGATGTTGTTAGAAAGAATACTGAGAAGAGGGATGTTATTGTCAAGAATCGGAGTGTCATTACGGTAGCATAATTTATTCTATTTTCACCCGCGGCAAATAGCAGGTTTAGGATAAATATCATCATAGCGAGAAACAGTACTCCTTTCATAGTTCTACTCCACTCTCGTAGGGATTTTCCTAGCGCAACAAGCACGACGCTAATGAGGAAAAATAGGAGAAGTGGTAGAGGTTCAAAGAATACAAGCGCCGTTATTAGGAGGTCTATTACGAGAACTATTTTCGTACGAGGGTCAAGCCTATGAATAGGCGTATCCTTAGTCCTGAATCTAAATCCCTCTAACACATTCCTAATCATCTAACATCCCCTTCAGAACAGCACGCGCCATGAGGTTGGCTAGTCGAATGGGTTCAGGTACTCTGCCACTAATAACGAATGCATTTAAAAGTCCCACGGCTTCATCCTTCGTTAACCCAAAACATCTTATGAAAACAGGATACCCAGTCTTTAGATAGACTCTTTCACGCGGTCCGTTTCTCCGATATATCTCCAATCTGTTCTCGCCTTGATCCATCTTCAGGAGGTTTTGCTCCAAGCCCTTTGAGGGGTTATACGTTATGCTTATAATGGGAACCCTTAACTCGTCGTAAAGCCTAGGCAAATCGATCACATTATAGAACGCTATGACGGCACCATTAATTAACATAAAGTTTATGTCATCTCTGTTAAGCCCCTTGTAGATTCTAATTATGCCTTCCGTCGCGTCTAGTCCCCCTACGGTTATCGTTGTTAGCGAGACTCCGTCAACTATTAAGTCTCTTCTCATTACAACGCCAACGAGTACTGACTTATTCTTACGCCTAGTAAAGCTCTCGGCTACTCCTAGACACCTAATAGCCTTCTTTGATATAAGTCGCGTAGCGGTTGCGACACGTTTTTTCATCATACCTTCATAGTACCCATTTCCTACTTTCTTCAAAAAGATTTCTCAGATTTTCTATAAAAAGCAGAAGGGAGTACTGAACATCCTCTTCCTCCAACCTTACCAGCTGGAGGCTCTCCTTTAGTTTTTCATAGGCTATTTTCTCACACGCAGAGAACCCCCTACGCAGGTACGCTAATCCTTGAATGAATACTGCCAAGCTACAGGCTATTTTCACTATGCGTGCTTCTATTGTCGATTGTTTTCTATATTCTTCTACAATTTCCTGAATACTCGACGAAGATCTTGTACCAGCTACTAAGCAGTATTCCTCTCCGTTTTTCTCAAAAAGTTCGTGCAACAAGCTGAGATAACATATCTTCTTGAAGTCAAGTCTCATAGTGGGCGACAGTTTTTCGGCTATAGCAAGGGATAGTAGGGATGCCTTAAAGGCGTGCTGCGAAACAGTTTCTAGGAGACTCGGTGGAACACCAGCTTTAGACCACAGAGTTAGAGGTAAATTGTCGAGAGTCAAGATATCCTCAGGAGAAAGAGAGTTAACTACATTTAACTCAGAATCGTTTCTAGACTCCACTTGCAGCTTCACCTCCCTTTTCTTTACGAAAGTAGGTATATATACGCTAATGCATCTTAGTCTCGGGGAACAGTTGTGGAGAAGGGGAAGAGTTTTCTAGAAAGGGCATTAGAACTTCATGCGCGCTTTAAGGGGAAGATAGAAGTCATGCCTAAAGTCCCCATCCTTGAGCACAAGTACTTCGCTATCTGGTATACTCCTGGTGTAGCTGAGCCAGCGCGGGTAATAAGTAGGGGGGAGGAGAAGGTCTTTGATTACACTTCTAAATGGAATAGTGTCGCAGTAATATCCGATGGAAGTCGTGTTCTAGGACTGGGGGATGTAGGGCCTAGTGCTGCATTGCCGGTCATGGAAGGTAAGGCCCTATTGTTCAAAGTCTTGGGAGGGGTTGACGCCTTTCCCATAGTTCTGAATACTAAGGATCCTGATGAAATAGTGAATGTAGTTAAGGCTATTTCCCCCACTTTCGGCGGAATAAACTTGGAGGATATTAGTACGCCCAAGTGTTACTACGTTTACGAACAGCTTTCTAAGCAGTTGACTATACCAGTTTTCCACGACGATAGATTCGGCACAGCCGTTGTCGTACTTGCGGGACTGATGAATGCACTTAAAATTGTTGGGAAGAAGCTAAGTAATGTTAGAATAACAGTAGTTGGAGCAGGGGCTGCAGGGCTCGCGGTAGCGGATTTGCTTCTTCACGCTGGCGCGGATCCGAGAAAAATGCTACTAGTGGATAGCAAGGGTATCCTATACGAGGGAAGGGAGCACTTGGACGAATGGAAGACAAAGTACGCGAGCATAACAAATCCTCTGAAAGTTAAGGGAGGAATTGCTGAGGCTTTGAAGGATGTGGATGTTGCCATAGCTCTATCTAGACCCGGACCAGGGGTCATTACAGGTAACATGGTGAGAAGCATGGCGTCGGATCCAATAGTATTTGCATTAGCCAATCCGGTTCCCGAAATTCTCCCTGAAGAAGCGAAAGAAGCAGGAGCACGTATTGTAGCAACAGGCAGATCAGATTTTCCAAACCAGATAAATAACGCCTTAGGTTTTCCCGCTATATTTAGAGGAATGCTGGATGTACGAGCGCGCTACATAGATTACGATATGATGATAGCTGCAGCAAACGAGATAGCTAAGGTTGCGGAGGAAAAGGGGTTGGAGGAGGATTATATCATTCCAAGGATCGATGAGATAGAACTCTATCCCAGGGAAGCAGCTGCGGTAGCGGAAGCCGCTTGTAGATCAGGGGTTGCAAGACTTAAAGTATCATACTCAGAGGAGCTGGAGGTAGCGACTAGTATCATCAGTAGAACGCACAAGCTTCTAAAGGTCCTATCAAAATACCTTACCAAAATGACGCCAGAAAGTCCCCTGTTTTAGTAGGGGATGAACGGCTTCGATAGGTTTAAATAATGGTCTTAAATCTAGGTAATCGGAGTGATATGGGCACCCTCCATTATGGAGGTATGCCCATCGGG
>QMSC01000020.1 GCA_003649515.1 Thermoprotei archaeon
AACGGCTGGGAGCAAGCCTATTAATAATCTCTCTAGGAATTGGGTGGAGGAGTGGATGCCGCCATGAGCCTTGAGGGGTACATTGTTAACTTTAGGCTGGGAGGAAAGCGCCAGTATCCAAATCAAGTGATCATAGAGATACCCAATGTTAGATCGACAAAAGAGGCTGCGCGTTTCTTGAACCGTAAAGTAGTATGGATCTCCCCTAAAGGCGTTAAGGTAAGAGGGAAAATACTTAGACTGCATGGGAGAAAGGGTAAGTTAGTTGCATACTTCAAGAAGGGACTTCCAGGACAGGCTTTAGGTACAAAAGTTCAGATAATTTAACAAGATGATTTTCGGAAAAGCTTATATAAGTCTGCGTGCCATAGGGCATCCATAAAAGGAGTAGTGAATGCCTAGAAGGAGTCTGACTCGTAAAAAGCGTAGGAAGGGACACAGTGGATTGAGCGTCGGCGAAATATACGATGTTACTATTCAAGGTCTGAGCCGTAGAGGTGAGGGCATCGCTAAGGTTAATGGGATAACTATCTTTATCCCAGGAGCGCGCATTAAGGAAAGAGTTTCTGTGAAAATAGTTAAGGTCTTAAGGAGCTATGCTATTGGGAGAATACTGGAGTAGGTTAGTAAGTTAGATGGAGAATATTTTTGGCGATTTTAAACTTAATCTTTTTTACTCTCCTTTAAAATATCTATCTCTGGAGTAGGATATGAGGTACTCAATACTTGCTGACTTATTTGATAGGATCGAAAGCACGAGTAAAAGACTTGAAATGACGGCATTACTCGTTCAACTATTTAAGAATACTCCTCCAGAAGCTGTAGATAAAGTGGTTTACCTTACTCAGGGCAAACTAGCTCCCGATTACATGGGCATAGAGCTTGGATTAGGCGAGAAGCTCACTATGCGTGCAGTAGCCCTAGCTTCGGGAAAGAGTCTACGTGAAATAGAGGAATTGTTTAAAAAGCTAGGGGACTTGGGGCTCGTGGCAGAACGAGCTCTTGCAACAACAAAATCCACGAGCATACTTGATTTCTTTGGAGCAGAAGTCGCAAAGCGAGAGCTCTCCGTAGATAGGGTCTATAATACCCTCATAAGAATCGCAAAGGCCGCGGGTGAGGGAGCTCAGGATACTAAAGTTTCCCTCCTCACAAGTCTCCTTAAGGATGCAACGCCTAAGGAGGCTAAGTATATTGTCAGAATGATTACGGGGAGATTAAGGTTAGGAATAGCAGATATGACGATCTTAGATGCCCTTGCAGTAGCATATGGAGGCCTTAAGTCTTATCGGGACGTCATTGAGAGGGCTTACAATGTCCACCCTGATCTCGGATATATTGCTAAGATCCTAGCTACAGAAGGCCTTGAGGGGTTAAAGAAAATTAGGATCTGCGTAGGCATACCAGTTCTTCCCATGCTTGCGGAGAGGCTCAGCGATCCACTGGAGATCCTAAACAAGCTTGGAGGAGAGTGTTTAGCTGAATATAAGTACGATGGAGAGCGAATGCAAATACACAAGGACGGCGATGGAGTGATCATATTTAGCAGGAGGCTTGAAAACATAACGAGTCACTATCCAGATGTTTGCGAACTGACGCTTAAGTGCGTTAAGGCTAAAAAAGCAATAATTGAGGGCGAGGGTGTAGCGGTAGATCCAGATACTGGTGAAATGTTGCCTTTCCAGGAGTTAATGCATAGGAGGAGGAAGTACGGTATAGAAGAGGCCATGGAAAAGTACCCCGTTGTAGTTTTCCTCTTCGACTGTCTTTTAGTAAACGACGAGGATTTAACTCAAAAGAGCTTAATAGAGAGGAGAGAGTACCTGAAAAAGATAGTGGAGGAAACGGAGAGATTCCGTCTCTCTGAGGGTAAGATCGTTCGCGATCCTAAATCCCTTGAGCTATTCTTCGAGCAGGCGATAAGCGAAGGTTGTGAGGGTATAATGTGCAAGGCTATAGGCTTTAATGCAATATACCAAATGGGAGCTAGAGGATGGCTTTGGATAAAATATAAGCGCGATTATAAGTATGAGATGACCGATACCGTAGATTTAGTGGTTGTCGGTGCTTTTTATGGCAAGGGTAAGAGGGCTGGAACGTACGGTGCACTATTAATGGCCGCTTATAACCCTGAAACTGACACATTTCAAACAGTATGTAAGGTAGGTAGCGGATTTACTGATGAGGATCTAGCGAAGCTCCCTGAACTTTTGAAACCCTATCAAATTCCTCATAAACACCCTAGAGTCGAGTCTAAAATGGAGGCTGACGTGTGGTTCGTTCCAAGCGTTGTGCTTGAAATCGTAGGTGCGGAAATAACTCTAAGCCCGCTACATACCTGCGCATTAGGTCAAGTCAAGGAAGACGTGGGATTAGCCATAAGATTCCCCAGGTTTACTGGAAGGTATAGATTCGATAAGAGTGCTGAGCAGGCCACTACAGTAAGGGAACTAATTGAGATGTACAATAGCCAGAGGAAGAGAAGCTCTCTTTGAAGTAGCTAGAACGGTCACTCAGCTCTCCTCTTCTTCAAGAGTAACGTTTCAACCATCCACCTAAAGGATCCCTTAAGTTCTCTAAGTCTTCTTTCATCATATACATTCCAGACGATGACTTCTTCTAGAAATCCCTTAGGAGTTTGCCTAACTTTATATTTCAAAGCTTTCTCTTCCTCGAGTTCTCCTGAAAGCACTCTCTCTTCATCATCTCTTCTCATTTTCTCAAGAATGCTGTTTAAGAAGAAGTTCCTGAACAAGGGGTCTCTAACGTTGACTTTCTTTAGGGGTCTGAGCACAATTTTATCCTCAAATATCACCATTTTCCCTATGACTTCTCCACCAAGTTTCCGTGAGTAGATCTTAGTTTCCTGACGAGCCTCAACTTCCGGAACTGAAGGCCTCTCTTCTCTTGTTGTAATCTCCTCACGTAAGAGGGCTGAGGCGGGCTTGAAGCTCTCGTTCGCCAGTTTTTCATTTATTATACCAACCACTGTGCGCAGCAGCTCTATTTCATTTTCAAGATCCCTGATGCGTTTTTCAAGGTATGTCTTGAGTTCTGCAAGCTTCTTTACTCTCTCATTCGACTCCACTTCTATCGCCATGTAATACTACTTCAAATAACTATTTTAATAAACCTATGATTAGTCAGAATGTTAGCGATGAAATAATGTGATGAATATGCCTGTGCGACGCATAAAGGCCCTAATATTCGACTTAGACCAGACTTTAGTAGATAGCATCGAGAGGTTCTTCGTAGTTTTCAATAGTACCTTGAAATTCTTTGGAGGAGAGCCTTTGGAGTGGAGCGAATTCATGAGGTCTTATAGGGAAGATACCCTTGATCAGTACATACCCAGCGGTATTGAAAAGCACGTGTTTTGGGATCATTTTCTGAGGCACTACGATTCTTACAACGTCGAGAGCCGGGTTATTGAGGGAGCGCGCGAAACGCTTAGCCTTCTTAAGGCTAGGGGCTTCTATGTAATAGTTGTTACAGGAAGAAAGTCTAGTAGAGGTGTTGTGGAGGCCGAGCTCAGGAAGTTAGGGTTACTTCCCTACGTGGATGCAGTGTATACTGCCGAGAACGTTGATGAAATATCTAAAGGTTTTTCCAAGAGAAGCCTTATGGAGAGAATTTTAAGAGATTATCGTCTAAAAGCGGTGGAATGTGTCTTTATAGGAGACTATAAGCCTGATATGACTATAGGAGCTGACTTGGGAATCCTCACTATAGGAGTGCTAACTGGACACGAGACAGAGGAGGCTCTTAAGAGGGCGGGAGCCGATTACGTTATTAAAAGTGTGAAAGAGTTGCCAGGTCTATTGAGGAGGTTAGGCGTCCTATGAGAGCTCTTATAGTATCCTGTGGTAACCTTAACTTAGACGTTTACATGAAAGTCGAGAGTTTACCAGAGAGGGGTTCAGCTACGGAGTCCAAGGACTTTTACTTCTCAGGCGGCGGCGCTGCCAGTAACTTTGCGGTCGCAATGTGTAGATTGGAGATGAACGTGAGGCTTCTTGCATGTGTTGGAAACGACTTTTTAGGAGAAATGCTACTCCAAGAACTTGCTAGAGAGGGAGTAGACACGAGTTATATTAGGAGGGTGAATGCAACTACAGGACTTGTCGTTGTGATTGTCGATGAGCAAGGAGAGCGAACTATGATCGCTTTCCGAGGGGCGAACAACCTCCTCAGTCATGAGGTGGTGGAGGAGAGTGTATTAAGTCAGGCTGTTCTCTTTCATGTAGCAAGTCTTTCTGGAGACAAAACTCTAAGGATTCTGAAAAAGGTTAAATCGATAAATGAATCGATTGTCACGAGCTACGATCCTGGAGGAGTAGCCATAAGGGACAGGGCTGAAGTTTTGAAGGCGCTAAAATACACCGACATTTTGCTTCTAAATGAACGGGAATTCAAAGGTATTTTCAGCCATTATAAAAGCGAGCTATTAGAGTCTTTCTTAAGTCAAGGCACGAGGCGACTTCGAATTGTAGTCATTAAGAGAGGGGGAAGGGGGGCAAGTTTTCTAGCGAAGCCATTTTGCGTGGATGTTCCAGCTTTTAAGGTTAACGTTGTAGATGCAACAGGTGCAGGGGATGCTTTTAACGCAGGTTTCTTATTTGGCTATCTGCTTAATCTCAGCCCTGAAGAGACCTTAACTCTCGCTAATGCAGTAGGTGCGCTGAAAGTTTCTCGCAAGGGGGCTCGTAGCTCTCCATTCCTTGCTGAGGTTTTACTTTTCCTGAGGGAAAGGGGTTTCAAAGGGCTTGCGGAAGCCATAGAAGCCAGGGCTAAGGTTTTGAAACGATAAGTATCTAAGGAATATTTCTCAAATAGTAACTGGGGCTTGTAGTGTCTGAAGCACTAATAGAGAGAATATCAACAGGAGTTCCCGAAATAGATAAGATGCTAGCAGGAGGTATACCTAAGGGTTTCCTAGTAGCCGTTGTAGGCGAACCTGGTTGCGGTAAGACTATTTTCTGCTTACATTTCATAAATGAGGGCATTAGGCGAGGTGACAAGAATATTTTCGTGACTACCGAAGAGAGCAGGGAGAGTATAGTACGCCAGGCACTTCAGTTCGGTTTCGACTTTCCATCGGCAGTAGACGAGGGAAAATTAGTTATCGTAGACGCTTTAATGAGACCGCCGGATGATGAGTTTTCCTTATCAAGTCTCGACGTAGAGGACTTAGTGAGAAAGGTAATACAAATAAAGAGGAAGTTAGGATACGGACATGCGAGGCTTGTAATAGATTCTCTATCAGCTTTTTGGCTTGATAAGCCAGCTATGGCTAGACGTTACTCATACTTTGTCAAGAAGGTTCTATCGCGATGGGGGTTTACAACGCTAGCTACATCGCAATACGCTATCACAACTTCAGAAGCCTTCGGCTTCGGCATAGAGCACGTAGCGGATGGAATAATTAGGTTTAGGCGAGCTGTTCGAAAAGGCATGTTAAGAAGATATATAATAATTGAAAAAATGAGACAGACGCCGCACGATAAGAGAATGTATGAAATCGACATAGTAGACGGCACGGGATTAGTAATTGTGGGACCTACAGATATGAGGAAAGAGGACATAGCGCTGCCTAGCAGGGTTGTAAGGCAGATAGTTGAGAGGAAGAAGGCATCTGAGGAGGAAATTCCCTAAGGGTTCTTACCGTGAAAAGTTTTTCGTTCAGAGAGCTTGTATTACGCAGGTACAGGATAAAATCTGAGCTTGAAAATTTTCTCTCACACGAGTCCATTAAAAGAGCCATAAACGACTATCACGCGAGAAGACCTCCAAGACCATGTGGACTAACGGTTCATTCTGCTGTAGGCTGTCCGTTGAGGTGTAACTACTGCTACATTCAGGATATGGGATTCGACTTCATTCAGGCAAGACCTTATGCGCTTAGGGGAGTAGAATTGGCCTACGCTCTCATTTCCAATAAATATTTCATTCCAGGACTTGAGGGAACGTACCTGCCCTTTGGGAGCATTTCTGAACCCTTCCTCTCTAACGTTATCGATAGGACGCTTGAATACATGACGCATATATCGAGATACCTCGGGAATCCCATGCAGTTTTCAACTAAAATGTTCTTAAGCGAAGCGATTGTAAGAAGGCTTAAGAGTATTGACGCGCCAATAAGTCCTCTCATAACGATTGTAGCGACGAGAACCTCTAAAATCCTTGAGCCGAATGCTCCTCCTGTAAGTAGAAGGCTTGAGTCCATTAGAGTTCTCAGAGCGCACGGGTTCTACCCAATTCTTTTCCTAAGACCCCTTATACCTGGCGTAAGTTTAGAAGAAATAGAGGAGGTCATTGAAGTTTCCAAGGAGGCTGGTGCTATCGGAGTTGTAGTTGGAAACTTAAGAGTGACGCAAACGATTCTTTCGAGGCTTAAAAGAGCGGGCTTTAACTTAAGTGAGTTGCTTAAGGTTATACCTCGTACCCTTAAAGAAGGTCAGCAGCTATCTATAGCGTATTCTCTTAAGGATGAAGTCCTGAGATTAGCTAAAGAAAAGGGACTCATAGCTCTTAAGTCTGCGTGTTGTGCTAACGCCCTTAATATCTTCTTGAGTAAGGGTGTGAGAGTTCCTTGTGCAAACGTATGCTATGTGGAAAAAGTTTTCTGCACCAATTGTCCTGTGGAGTGTGAAAAGCATATTCCCGATATAGAATTAGAGGATGTCAGTTATGGGATCAGGAACCTTTTCAAAATCAATAATTTCTCGATTAATATTACTAAACGCTACATAGAGATTTATCTTCCTTCAAAGAGTTTAAGAAATAGGCTGAGAGCTAAAGGACACCTACTTCGGATGCTGTCCACTTTGTATAGGCGTAAAATAATCCTTAAAGTAGGAGGCAGTTGCTGTCGAACTCCAGTAGAATTTATTACTGACATTACCTATAAGTAAAGTATGAAAAGTGGGAAGGGGGATTTCCCGGCTTTAGAGATAATATACGATGAGAGAATTATCGAGGTAGCTAAGAAAATAGCTGGAGACATAGTTTTCTCGAAAAACATAGGAAAAACCATGAAGAAGTGGAGAGAACGATTTCAAATAACTCAAATGGAGCTAGCTGAAGCTATGGGCGTATCTCCCTCCGTTATAAGCGACTATGAGAGCGGTAGGAGGAAGTCGCCGGGAGCGCATATGATTAGAAAATTCGTTAAAAGCCTTATCGAAATAGATGTTCGCAGGGGCAAGCCCACCCTATCGCGTCTAATGAAAATGTTCATAGAGGCTGAAGGTTCCTATAAAGCCATAATTGACATGAGGGAGTTCAGTGAGCCTGTAACTATTAGAAACTTCTGCCAGCACATAGACGCTGAGCTTGTAGTTGGTGAAGAGGTTAAGGATAACGTTCTGTTAGGGTATACGGTAGTAGATAGCATTAAAGTGGCAATAGATGTTCCTGCACATGCCTACATAAGGCTCTTCGGCACAACTACTCAGAGGGCTGCAATTTTTACAAACGTCCGGTATGGGAGAAGTCCTCTAGTTGCAGTAAAGGCTTTTCAAGCCGGCACAGGTTTACGACCTGCACTAGTAGTTCTTCAAGGCCCTAAGAACGTGGATCCGCTGGGGTTGATAATAGCTAAGAGGGAGAAGATTCCCCTCGCTCTGTCGAGGATCCGGGATTTAGAGGAGCTTGTGAAAAGGCTTCGGGCAATATAGTTGCCATTACTCAATTTCTATTCTCAGTCCTCTCCTCCTCTTAGGAATCCTTATCTCTAATACTCCGTTTCTAAACCTCGCCCTTATACTCTCAATGTCCACGTTCTCGGGTAGGGGTATTTCCTTACGGTATTTAGACAGCGTACAGGATCTAAAGAATGGATTCTCTATATCGAAGGAGAACTTCCTCTGAATACTAGCTTCTACAATTAAAGTGTCCTCATCAACCCTTACGCTAATATCGTCTTTACTTCTCACTAAGGGAAGGTCCAACATGATGACGAGTTCAGATGGCGTTTCGTAGGCGTGTGTTAAGGGTTCGAGCATACCTTCCCTAAGCTCATAAGGTATAAGTTCTTCAAACTCCCTTTCAGCCTCCTCTATTATGCGCCGCATCTCCTCCCTAATTCTCCTATAGATCTCGAAGAATTCCTCCATTATCACCACCTCAACGATAGAGTAGCGGAAGTGTTTGTTCGTAACCTTTTTGAGCGTGTCTAAGGGTTTCCATAGTTCTCTTCATTAGCTCCCTTAACTTTATCTTAAGCTCTTCTGCTTGATCGAGGAGCGGTTGAGTATCGATGTCGTAACCGTATAGCTTGGAGAATGCTTCAAGTACAGCTGCTGCAGCCCCTGGATCAGGGTAATTTACGTAGCTTTCTGCTAATAAAACTACGCCTCCAACCTTCTTCTTAATGCACTCTTTGACTATTTGAGCGTAAACTCCCGCTAGGAAACCCTCGTCAAGAAGCTTAATGTCATTGCTCTTCAAGAAATCCCTGTCCTTCGCGGTTATACCTAGGCCGTATACTGTTGGTTTTTGCAAGTCTATTCTATTCGGAACTGCTATTCCTCCCAACATTATTACGCCTGAGGAGTTTCGCTCGATCAGGTAGTCTACTAGCTTCTTCGCGAAGCTCGTCATCAAGGGGACAGGTATGGCTATTTCAGAAAATATTGTTACAATATTATCCTTCGCCATAATTCTGACAGGGAAACGTGGCTCATGTTTGTGGAAGGGCAGTACCGGTGGGAAATAGGGTGAGTCTATAAAGCCTATCTCGATCATACCGGTTTTCTCGGCGAGGTATGTTGCCGCTATTGCTCCCACTAGACCCGTATCGGGGAATCCTAAAACCATCAATGCCTCCTCAACACGTTTCGTTTCATGAATTTCAATTTTCTCCTCCAATCAAATCACCAATTAATATAATCTAAGTACTTTATACCTATATTTCCGAACGCTTTTAAATCTTAAGCCTAGTTAGATAAATTTCTCCCTATGAAGAGTTCCTTTCCTCTTAAGTCTCCAATAGGAGGTCGAAGGCTCCGAGAGTCCCATCTCCCCTAAGCTCCAATATTAGGATATTTATAGCTATCTTCATTAAACTCACACGATAAGCCATGGAGGAGGTATTTCTAGGAATTGAGCCTCAAGTTTTTGCCAAATACATAGACCATACCATTCTTCGGCCCGATGCTACAGTAGTCGACATCGAGAGAGCATGCAAGGAATCTGAGAAGTACGGCTTTGCAACATGTGTAGTTCCGCCCTGCTACGTTAAGTTAGCTAGCAGGCTTCTCAAAAATTCTGAGACTAAGGTATGTACGGTTATAGGTTTCCCTCTTGGCTTTGAAGAGTCAGATATAAAGCTTCATGCAGCAGAGAAGGCCATTGAAAACGGCGCTCAAGAATTAGACGTCGTAATGAATATCTCTGCGTTTAAGTCAAAGAACTATGATGCAGTGTCCCAGGAGATTTCTAGGATAGCGAGGCTTGCACACGAAAACGATGTTTTAGTAAAAGTGATAATTGAGACTGCTTTGTTGTCAGAAGAGGAGATTTGTACAGCCGCAAAACTCGTTGCAGAATCGGGAGCAGACTACGTTAAGACAAACACAGGTATTATAGGTAAAGTAAGCCCAAGGGACGTTTATCTAATAAGAAAAGCGGTAGGAAATAAGGCGAAAGTAAAAGCAGCTGGAGGAATAAGACACTTCATCGAGGCTGCAATATTGATCTCTATGGGAGCCGATAGGATTGGAACGAGCTCCGGCGTACAAATATACAGGGAGTTTCTCCAATATCGGGTGCGTGCCGGAGGTAGCGTTTAATTGCCTATTGTCGAAAGGAAGTTCGACAAAAGAAGAAAAATTTTTATTTCGCTATACACTGAATCTTAGAGGTTTCTCCAATGAAACCGTTTAGAAGTGTCTATATAGTGGGATACGGAGGCTACGTGCCCGTATACCGCGTAAAGAGCGAGGAGATAGCGAGGATCTGGGGCAAGGATCCTAAGTTGACTCCTATAAAGGAAAAGTCCGTGATCGCTCTTGATGAGGATGTTGTAACGATGTCCGTTGAAGCGGCTAAATACGCCTTAAGGAGAGCACAAATAGACCCTCAGAAAATAGGGGCAATATTTACGGGGACAGAGAGCAAACCGTATGCGGTAAAGCCTACATCTACTATAGTTGCTGAGGCAATAGGAGCCACGCCCAAATTGATAGCGGTAGATATGGAGTTCGCGTGCAGGGCGGGAACAACGGGCCTACAATGCGTAATGGGTCTCGTAGTCTCCGGAATGATCGATTACGGCATGGCGATAGGTGCCGATACTTCACAGGGAAGACCCGGGGACGAATTAGAGTACACTACTGGTTGCGGAGCGGCTGCCTTTATCTTAGGAAGGGACACCCAGAACTCCGTAGCGGAAATCGAGGCTTCTTCTTCCTTCGTTACTGATACGCCCGACTTCTGGCGAAGGGAGGGCGAGTTTTACCCACAGCATGCTCACAGATTTACGGGTAAACCTGCGTACTTCAGACACATTGTAGAGGCATCTAAACTCTTAATGGAAGAGCTGGGCTTAAAGCCTAGTGATTATAAGTATGTGGTCTTCCACCAGCCTAACATTAAATTCCCGCTTAGAGTTGCTAAGATGCTCGGTTTTCGCGACGAGCAGGTAAAGCCAGGGCTCCTATCTCCTATTATAGGAAATGCCTATGCTGGATCTTCACTACTTGGTCTTGTGGCAGTTCTAGATGTGGCTGAGCCGGGCGATAGAATATTCCTAGCGTCATTCGGTAGCGGTGCTGGGTCGGATGCCTTTAGCATAAAAGTTACTGAGGGCATACGCGATAAAAGGCTCTTAGCCCCCTTGCTTAAGACCTTAATCGACTATAAAAAGTACATTGATTACGCCTTATACGTGAAGCACAGGAAGAAGATAAGGTTAAAGTAGCAGGTGATGGTCTATGGGGAGGGTTGTTGTTTTAGGAGTTGGATTAACTAAGGTCGGTGAGCACTGGAATAAGTCCATTAGAGACCTATTTGTGGAAGCAGCTTTAAGAGCCGTTGAAGATGCAGGTATAGAGTTGTCTGATATCGAAGCCGTCATTGTAGGCAACATGTCCTCTGGCTACCTTCAAGGACAGGAGCACTTAGGAGCGTTGATGAGCACCTGGCTTGGGCTGAGGGGAGTTGCTACTGCAAAAGTTGAATCGGCATGTGCAAGCGGAGGTGTAGCGTTCCACCAAGCTTTTCTCGCGGTGGCCTCAGGTATATACGATTGTGTTCTTGTGGGCGGAGTGGAGAAAATGACGGATGCTGTAACAGAGGATGTTATTTCCGCATTAATAATGGCTGACGATCAGGAGTATGTGGCTAGCACGGGAATAACATTTGCTGGATTGAACGCCTTAGTTTACAGGGAGTACATGCGAAAATACGGTGTCAAGCAAGAGGAGATCGCGTACTTTGCTGTTCACGATCACAAGTATGCGAGGGATAACCCTTACGCTCAATACCCATTTGAGGTGTCTTTAGAACAGGTTCTAGCATCTCCTCTCGTAGCTGACCCCATAAGGTTGCTCGAAAGCTCTCCTATAAGTGATGGAGCTGCTGCAGTAGTGCTGTGTAGTTTAGAGAAAGCCAAGAGCATTAAAAGTGAAGGGCTAGTTGAAGTTGTGGGAAGTGCTGTGGCAACCGACATCCTGTCGCCTCATGAACGGGAGGATCTGACGACCCTCTATGCTACACATGTAGCTGCTGAAAGGGCGTACAAAATGGCGAAAGTTGAACCTAAGGACATTAATGTGGTAGAGGTGCATGACGCTTACACAGTCTTAGGTCCGATACACTTAGAGGACTTGGGCTTCGTGAAGAAAGGAGATGGTGCAAAATTCGTCGTTGAGGGGAATATTGAGAAGGATGGAAAGCTTCCGACTAATACCTTTGGTGGGCTCAAGGCTAGAGGCCACCCTGTAGGAGCTACAGGAATCTATCAAATCGTAGAGGTTGTGTGGCAATTAAGAGGAGAGGCTGGGAAAAACCAAGTTAGTGACGCCGAAATAGGTTTAGCGCAGAGTGTGGGTGGTGTGGGATCGAGTGTTGCTGTAAATATCTTCCGGAGGTTGAGGTAGGATGATCCCAAGTGTACCTCGCGTTTGGAGGGAAATAAGATATAGGTATAGGCTCATAGGATGCAAGTGCACGGATTGCGGCGCAGTATACTTTCCGCCAAGACCTTTATGCATTAAATGTGGTTCGAGGAAGATGAAGGAATTGAAGCTTTCAGAGGATGGGGTATTAATTAACTACACTATAATACACTATGCTTCAAGAGAGTTTAAGTACCAAACGCCGTTCATCGTGGGCGTGGTGAAGTTAAGAGAAGGGGTCAAAGTTCTAGCCCAAATAGTCGACGTAGATCTCAGTGAGATAAAAGAGGGGATTGAAGTAGAAGCCGTATTTAGAAAGCTCAGAGAGCAGGGAGAGCAGGGAATTATAGAATATGGTCTCAAGTTCAGGCCTAAAATTAAGCCAAAGTGATCGCTTTGACGTACCTTCAAAACGGCATTGAGAGCACGAGGAGAGAGAAGATAATAAGGTTGCTTTTAGAATCTACGAGTCCTCTCAGCGTTAAGGACATAGCTATTTTCCTTGGAATAGACCCACGGAACTCAAAGCTCATATACGAGGACTTAATGCACATTGCAAAGAGCGTCAGAAGGCGTCATAAAGGGAGAAATTTACTGATGCTTCCACCTATGTGCTCCAACTGTGGCTATATCTTTAAGGAAATGAAAAGGCTTAAAACGCCTTCTAGATGTCCGCGTTGTAAGAGCGAGCAAATACTTCCTCCGCGTTTCATCATAAAATAGAATTAAAAGAGTAGTTTATTTTGTTATACCTTTATTAACGGGAGTTTTATTTTTAGACGAGTTGTGGTATGTACGATATATTGGTGACTACGCAGAGGGGCCTAGAGAAAATAGCAACTGAGTATATACGCGACTTGGCTGGCGATGTGGAGATAAAGGTAAAGCCATACGGCTTTAGTGGGTTAATCCTGTTATCCGGAGCTTCGGATAAGTATTCTCTTGCAAAAAAGATAGAAGAAAATGTTCCAGAAGTTGAGAAGGTTTTCATAGTAGAGAGAGCCGTTAAGGCAAATATTGAGGATATAGTGGAAGCGGTTAAAGGCGTCGTTAAAGGTAAAATAGGTTCCGATGAAACTTTTGCCGTCCGAACAAGAAGAAGGGGAAAGCATAGATTTACGAGTATCGATGTCAACGTTAGGGTAGGTGATGTAGTAAGGGAGGTAACTGGCGCCGATGTGGATCTGGATTACCCTGATAAGATCGTGTGGGTGGATATAATCCAAGATGTAGCGTTGATTTCGATAACCTCCGGAGTTGTCGAGCACAAAAAGATGAGGCCCGGTAAACCTGCCATAAAGAGCTTTCTATCAAAGCTATCTCTCGTGCAGGTTCCCTATCTGGGCCCCCTCGATGCAGTCTACAGAATTGGTTTAAGAATAGGTCGTGCGACACAAACCTTTGAAATAGGCGAACTGGTCGTAGCTCCTTATCAGGCGTGCACCGGTGAGGAACTATACCATTTCCTTAAGGGAGTTTTCGAGGGTATTTCATCACGATATAGGATACAGGAGAAAACTTACGCCTATAGGCCTAGACGAGTAAAGGTACTGGTACAAGACCTATACCAGCTAATAAGGGAGAGGAGGGGCGAAGTAATAATAGCTACATCAACTAGAGGCGAAGTTCTTTACAAGGCTCTGGATAGCGTCATTCCGGCATTGAAAAAAGCTAAGAGGATCAACATACTAGTTGGAGCTAGAGAGGGATTGCCAGTAGGAGTATTCAGATTTGCATCGATAGTAGTAGATCTATCGCCTGGCGTTACTATTTCGACGGATTTCGCAGGTGTAGCAGCTATTGTAGCTCTCTTAACTAGCCTTGAGGAGAGGGGCTTCTTTCCGATCTTTGAGGGCAAGAAGAAATCCAAATAATGCGTTTACATATGAAATGGCTCTAAGCTTTAATAATTACTATCCATAAGATATCAAGGTAGTTGTGCGTCGATGTTTCC
>QMSC01000021.1 GCA_003649515.1 Thermoprotei archaeon
GCGCGCGAAGGATTAAGGTTAGATTATGATCCGAAGCTCCTAGAAGAGGTCGTTAACGAATACTTCACCTGTACGGTTGAACGCGTTAACGGCATGATAAAACTTAAGTTCAGAGTGCTGGACAGCCACATACTAGCGAAGCTCAGGGAAGTATGCACGTTCTCATACTTCATTGAAAAGGCAATATTCGATGAAGAAGGAAATTTCGTAGACACTGAGCTTCGTGAGAGGAAGATCACCTTCCTCGAGTACGATCATGAAGAGGCCTCGGTACGCACAAGCGTGGGCCTACTAGACAGAGTTTTAGTTCTCTTGCGTAAAGAGGGTTTTAAGATCGAAAACAAAATAGTCGAGCTGCCTTCATTCAAGCTTGAGATAACGCCTAATTTTAAGCTCATGCCCCATCAACGCTTTGCGTATGAGAAGTGGGCCGCAAAGAAACGTGGGACCATTGCCATATTCACAAGGGGAGGCAAGTCATTCATAGCCATGCAGGCAATAGCTGATCTTAGGAAACCTACAATAATACTGGTGACAACTAAGGAACTAGCTCTAACCTGGAGAAACTACCTACAGAAGTATCTCGGTCTAAAGCCCCGCTCCACAGGCTATCTTGGTGAAGGAATCCAGAAACTCGAACCCATAACCATAGCCATATACAATAGCGCGGTCAAGTACATTGACTTGATTAAGGAGAAATTTGAGCTCGCCATTTTTGACGAATGTCATCATGTTCCAGCAACTACCTTTAAAGAAGTGGCTTTAAGGATCGGCTCCCTTTTCCGCATGGCTCTTTCAGCTACTCCGAGAAGGAGAGATCACAATGAGGTTCTTCTCTACGCGCTATGCGGTGATTTGCTCGTAAATATAGACTACCCTCAACTGCTTCAATTGAGAATAGTGGCTCCCATAGAGGTCTATAAAACGTTTTTCGCGGCGGATGAAAATGAAAAGCTAAAGACTCTCGACGAAATCGTGGAGAGACACAAGGACGGTAAAATAATAGTATTTACTCAATATATCGATACAGCCAAGAGGGTTTATAGTCACCTATTACAAAAAGGACACAAAGTAGCCCTCATAACTGGTAGCACGAAGAGTGACAAGAGGAAGTTCTACTTTCAAGCCTTTGTTAAAGGCATTGTAAACATAATCATCACTACGACTGTTCTAGACGAAGGAATAACCGTTCCAGACGCAGACGTCGCGGTAATATACGAAGGCTCAGGTGAGCCCAGGCAGATGATACAGCGTATAGGCAGGGTCTTAGGCTACCTTCCAGGAAAAACCGCTAAAATATACGAGCTAATTAACATTTCAGATCCGCGAGAGAAACGCGCTTACTTTAAGAGAAAATGGGTCCGCGAACTTTACCTAGTACCGGAGCTTAAGAAGTTTTTAAAAGGGAAAGAGGGAGGACTTTACTTCCAAACAAAGCTCGAGGACTTCCGCTAACTACTCTATCCAGGCTCCGGATGTTATCTTCTCGGGGAGATAGGTTTGCGATAAGAACTTGAATCCGTGAACTGATAGCGCTTCTATCTCGACTTTTCGCTTAGTCGAAAGGAATAGCTTTAGCTCTTTTTCCCATGCTTTCGACTTAAACCACGGGTACTTAAGCAACTCCTTTGCTCTCTTCAAATCCGTGTCCTTTGCTCTTATGATAGCCTGTGGAGGAATCTTATACCTATCAATGTCACTTGGAGCGATGCCTACGAATTTCGCGCCCGGAGTTGCAAGCCTCTCGCTTTCATAGCTCAGCGAAATCGACCCGCTCTTGTACACACTGTATATGTAAAATCCGTAAGGATCGCTATTATGATAAACTATTCCATGTCCTCCTATAAACGATTCATATTCTGGTACGGCTATATCGTAGACAAACCCCCTGTACTTACGTCTTTCAATTTCCTGAACTTCGGTAACTACTACGTCTCCAAGAACTATTTTCTCGTAATCGCTAGGTAATTGACCTATGTTATTATAAAGCTTCAAAAGGGTAGCTTTAGAACTTCCCTTAGTAGCGCTACTGTACGCCAATAATCCTTTGTTCATCAGCTGTATCATTAATTTCCGTATATTCCTATTCAGAGGAATGACATGTGTTATGTTCCCGGCCTTATATCTGGACATTATTCCGAGAGTTAGTGTTCCATATATTTCTAGAACTGTATTATGGCGTGAAGCTCCGATCCTTATTACATAATCGTCGCCGTTCACAGTGACTGAGGGTAATGTACCGACCATAAGTAAAAGCAAGTATACTTGCTTGGATAGCGTCTTGCTTCTAGTGGAGTATATGATATTTCCATCAGAGTCTACGTGTCCATCTCCTTCTATTAATCCCCTCAAATAGCTCAGAACTACAGATTTAGGTGAGTTGAATATTACGTCTGGAATGCGTTTACTTCGAGCCGTTCCTAGAGCGCCTAACCAGTCAAATACCTCATACACTATTCTCGAAGGGACTATAACTCTAATTTCTTTCTCGTTCTTTAGAATATAGGGATCTATATTGAACTTCTCTTTTAGTATCTCTGCAACTCTTTTAGCTATATTCTCCTCGTTTCTGCTAAGGTTGAACGTTAGATAGCGTTTCTTACTCCCGCAACCCTCTGCAGTGAATATTCCGAGGAGCCACGCAAGGTCTTCATCTACTGTAAGGACGTTTGGAATAAGCCACTTGCTGCTCGAAAGTTTCACATACTTGTACTTCGACGCCTCACTGTTGGCGATTTCTCTTAGATCTGCTACTTTTATCCTATCTCCTATAAGAACTACCTTGGTTCTCTTTCTTTCTCTCCATCCTTTCTCGAGGAGTACCTTTCCAACAATAATCCTCTGATATTTGTCTCTAAAGTTCACTCTGAGCTTTTCAGCAACTAAGATGTAGTCTCCAGGCTTTATTTCGTCTCCTCTGACAACTCTTACTTTACCATCTCTGAACACGAATAGAGAATGCCCCTTAGTTACGACGATATTGCCGCTTCCCCTTGTCTTTATTATTAAGAGCTCATCATCTATCAGGTGTCTATAGAAGTATCCGATCGGAGTCCACTCTATTCTTCCGGTAAAGGGATTATATGCCAGCGTTTCAAAGCTGGTCGCTACTACTCTCTCCCTTTTCTTACTATTATCAAAGTATTTACCAATAGCTTCTTCGATAGGTTTAACAATCACTCTCCCCGTACTTCTATCCCTTAAAACAATGATTTCATTGGGAGGCACGCTGTCTGTTAGAACGTATACCGGTAAGTTGTATTCCTCCCAAAGGCGTCTTATCATCCTTCTAGTACTTCTGTCGGGCTGACCCTTGCCAGTTATCAGAATGCATTTCTTCTCCTCCCAATACCTCTCCTTGTTTAACCGGTTGAATATTGCGTCTTTCTCCACTATGAGCACATATTCGGCGTCAAGCTCGAGTATCTCGAGCTCGTCCGGATTAGGCGGGATAGCATAAGCTCCATCACCCATTCTCGAACAGTCTATCGTATCACGGCCAGAGCGTACAATTATCCTCCCTACCATTTTGCCTTTAGCATCGTGCATGACGCCCATGTGTTCCCTCAAGAGTCCTGTCATAACCTCGATGTCTTGAAGAACGGAGTTTGACTCCTTCTGCTCGTCCCAGGTTTCTTCTCGAATTAATCGACCCAGGTGGTCTCTAAATTCGAGAGTGTGTTTACCGAAGTAGTAGAGGTCTCTTATGGTCGGATAATCCCCTTCTCTTCTGGCTTTTACAAGTATGCTTAACATTAGGAGTGTTTGCATGAACTTCTTTGCCTCGTTCAGGTCAAAGAATTCTCGTTTAGCTTTCCTAGGGCCTAAAAGTAGCATCTTACGTTCAGGATCCCATATAGTATTCGACAAACTTCTCACTGGGATTACCATCCTAGGCCTTTCCTCTTTCAAGACCTGCTCAGCTATGCGTCTACCTAGGCTCTCAAGCCTCTTAAGTACGGTTTTCTCGTCAAACCTAGGAGCCTTCACTACTCATCACCTCTACCGAGAACGAGACTTCACAACTGTTGTGATTTTGGTCTCTTCTATAAACTGAGCAGTTTTCTTAACCTCTCTTTCCAACATATTGAAAAGCTTTTCTTCAAAAATCTCCTCCTCCATGTTAGTTATTTCTGCTAATGATCTCGCTATTTCTGGTACGTATTTGCTGAAAGTAACCTTTCTTCTTATGACCTCATGTACTCGTTCAACCATTGTAATGTGTGCTCTAAGCTTTCGTGCAGCATCTTTTATAGCATTTTCAATTTCCTTCTCTAGCTCCGGTACGTCAGCTATTGCTTCCTTGCCTATGCCCTTAAACGGGACCTTTGTTGAGCATACGTGAACGACTACAGCAAGAGGTGCGGGGAATTTAACCTTATAGTTGCTCCAATCTATCGTATCAACGATCCTCCTGCTAACATCAGCTCCCTCGTCGTAAAGTAACGGTATCTTGTTCGCGTATCTGTAAAGTAGCGGCTTTTCTTGAGCAGGTATTTCTCCTCCCCATGCTAGAGCAACTTCCACTATGAATGGATTTCCTCTATACGATAGAGGTTTTCGGCTGACAGCTGCAACGTACTCCGGCCTTAAGACGCTTTTCAATCCCTTCTTTAAGAGCTTTTCACCGACGGGAGATAGGGTCACGGGCCGAGGCCGTCTCCAATAGGGATACTCTTTGAGTTTCTTCGATAATGTAGCTATCTCTTCTGGAGCGAGGTTCTTTAGTTTCTTATTCCTGAGCCCGCTCCATTTCAAGAAATCCGCAGCTGTAGTTTCGCCTGCCCCATCAAAACAGGTGACTATAAATTCCTTTAAGTATAATTCTCCGTGATTGCGAAAGAGATGTTTAAGCATTTCTATATCGACGCCATAGGGATGCGGTTTTCCAATCCTCGGAGGAGAGGGCATTACCTTAGTAGTTCTTTTAAAGACTAAATGAGTACCCGGAGCTTCTAGAATTAGGGTGGCGTAGGGCGTTATCATCGCTGTCCGCTTGATATACTCTTCTACTCTTCTTCGAGCCTGCTGCCAGTTTCCCTCCAAACAGAGCCTTACATGTGTTCCATGAGTTTTTCTCCTTTTTCTAGCAACTCTTTCACTAATGATGATCGGCATATTTCTCTTAATATCGATCATTAGTTCGTACTCAGCAATTATTGGGGACTCAGGAGTACTGCTCTTTATGTAAATTGGCTTTCCAGTTGTTATCTGCGAGTATAGTACTGCCATTTTTATTCCTAAACCAAAGATCCCCCGCGTTTGGCGCAGAACGTACTTAGAGCCATAGAACACTCTTGCAAATACACTTGGTATTTCTTCAGGAGGTACGCCGATACCGTTATCGCTAACATCCACGAATACCTTCATGGGATCATTTTTGTCTTGAGTGACAACTACCTTTATTTCAGGCAGTATCCCGTAAAGCTCTGTAGCATCAAGAGCATTCTCAACAAGTTCCCGCACAGTTTGATAGAGCGCTCTCGTAGGATTGGAAAAGCCTGCTATCTCTCTATTTCGATAGAAGAACTCAGCTGCGCTGAGTCCCTTAAATACTTCTCTCTGTTCGCTCATCCGAGACCCCCCTTACATAGGTAAAGGCGGCTAAAAAACATAGCGGCTATAAGGTAAGTTGAAATCAGAGTTGAAGTTAGAGGTAAATCTTCCCCCTAAAATTTTTAAGGGAAAACTAGCTATAGTCTTATCCTTAGCGTAAAGAGGAATCAAAAGGGTGAGAGCTTGGCCTATTTCCCCAAGAGACTGTTCATATCAAGATGCATAAGATGCGGTAAACCTATCTATAAAGGCGATGATGCTTACTTTTGTTCTCGTGAGAGAGCTTATCTATGCACCATATGTGCGAAAAGCGTTTTCTACAAATGCCCTGTATGTCAGTCTTCACTCGAGCTTATCTAGAACCTTTGTCTGTATTGATAAGAAGCTCAGTAGGGGGCACTTTTCGTTGCAAATGTAACATTTCGTGCACTTTTCTCTCAAAAACCTCATTTGACCACTTTCATCTAGGAGGATTGCGTTTGAGGGACAGTTGTTAACACAAAGCTTGCATCTTAGACAATAATTGACCCTGATAGTGATTTTTGCTAGCGATGTCGCTATTTTCTTAACAGCCTCATCATCATCTGTGTATATGTTATAAAATCTACTGTCGCAGGTAACGCGAATATTCTCTACATACATTTCGAGGAAATTGTCGACTCTTTTCAGGCTATCAATCACCAGATACACTAAATCTGAAGGTGGAACGCGCAGGACGAGTTCTCCTAAATAACTGTGTTTAAACGATACTTTACTGACACCTTCCCCCTTAACGATAAGTATATCTAATGTCGGTTCTTCTAAGCTCTTGCGAGCCTTATCACCTAAGAGCCTTCTCTGGTCGCCCGGTAGCTTTTTCCACCGCCATAAATGAAACCTTATCCAATCTCTGTCTAAGCCGTGGGCTTTTCTAAAACTCTCTAGATAGCTCTCCCATCGAGACCAAAGTTTGGGGTAACGTTTCGCCACGAGTTGAAGTTCAGCTACCTCTGACGCGGGACAAAGCCAGCATCCCAGTCTGTCAAATCCCTGGAAGTAAAGCTCATTGATCTCTGCTTTTTCCAAAAATAGGTAGAGCCATACTTGGAGGGCGGTCCACTCTTGAATAGGGGTAGTAGAAATAACTCCAGGTAACCATTTGTTAGTCCATACGCTGGGTGAGAAGGCTCTTGCGATGGACTCGTATTTCCGCTGTCCAACGATGCTTAAAACGGGCTTCTCCTTAAACCTAGCATTTATAGCGTCGAGTATGGGAGCTAGCTTTACGACCTTACAGCACCATCTATAATCTCTTGCAGGCGGGCCAAAGAATTCAAGTCCCTCAAAAAACCTTTGGTCACCACTTGCGCATATGAGCTCTAGGCCTAACTTGTCTGCCATTCTCTTAACATATTCCACGGTTTCAGGAAGCTCTATGCCTGTATCGTTAAACAGTACTGGTATATTCCCGAAGGCTTTAGTGGATATGAGAAGCGTTGCTAAACTATCTTTCCCGCCCGAAAAGGATACGAATATCCTGTCGCGAGGTATATTGAGCTTCTTAGCCACTTCTTGAAGAAACTTTATCGATTCATTTTCTTTGGAGAGCAACCAATCCCTATTAGCTTCTACGGCCTCCCTCCAACTGTTGCTTTTTCCTATTTCGGGATGGCGCCGCTTACGCCAAGCTTTTAGAACCTTTATTCTGTCTCCACGAATGCTTTTTCCCAGACCCTGATAAATTCCATTCTTTGTTTCAATGGCTACGTATTCACCCTTCGTCTGCGGTAAATTTGATTCCAGTATATCGCTTCTGTGTATCACGTAAAGCCTTGTTATGCGCGGTAAGTTGACTATAGCGTAGAACCCTATTCTCTTATCAAGAATCTTACTTACTCCAGCGTAAATCGGCTTAAATCTCCAGCGATATCTCCTGATATCGAAAAACCTATGTCCTATTACTTGGCCCTCCACTATGATCTCATCGGCGAGATCTGGATAGGGTATCTTGTTTAACAGAATTATTTCCTCATGAGGCGGCAAAAGCACCTCAGCGCTTTTCCTATCATTAAAGTACTCTAGTAGAAGCTTTCGTGTTAGTTCTACGTCAAATCTTAAGGCTGGACGCAGGTCGCATGGGGGAGTGGCCTTTATAGGGACGTTTACTTCTTCCTTAAAATTCTCTCTAAAAACGGGGATATTACGTTCTAGATTCCAGTAAATTCTTGCACTGATCTTTATCAGAGCCTTGTACATAGTGCATACTTTAGCTCCTTTAACCTTTAAGGGCGGGCTCACCTACACAAGAACCCTTCTTCACTCCATCATTGCGCGAAACCTCGTTCATCGCACCGCCCTTATTTATTCTGAGGCTTCACTTTTAAACTTCTCGTGAGGTATTTTACGCGTTGAACATATTATCCTGATATTATCCTAATAATACGTGTGAAATATCTATGTCAAGGTCAAGCGTCGTGAAGAGATGCATTAGAAGGAGTGTTGCTAGATTTATTAAGGCGTATCTGGGACTGAATCTATTTGTCCTACTATATGCGATTGTAAACGGCTATGTAAATTTAGTAAGCTTAGAGCATATAGTCAGAGTTTTCAAATTTTCAATATTTCTTCTCCAACTAATGCTTCCGCTACTAGGAGTTTTTCTCATAATGGAGTTTCTAAGTATTTCTCGTAAAAGAAATAAGCATGTACTTGTTAAAAAAACTATATTATAGAAATTTTCTGTTAACTTGTCAAAAAGGCTAGGGCAGGTTTCTAGTATGGATGACGAATAAGGTAAATAAGTTTCTTATTTTAAATCAGTTGAGGGGATAGTCGTAGATGAATGGTAACATTGCCACCGATTTCATCATGTGGTTTCTTTTCCTAGCCTTCTTTGCTTATATTATGAGAGAGCTTGAAATTTGGAGAATTATAAGAGATATCGAGCGATATATTTCATTGTACAAAAGCATTAGGGATAAAGCACTCGTAGTAACCCTCAATACATTTAAGGAAGTCGCTGCCAAGACGAAAAGTCGATTAGACTTGAAGATGCTTGAAGAGCGAGTTATGGGGTTGGTCGAGTCAGTTCTCATAGAGCCTGTATCCATGGATCCTTTCGGAATAGTGGGTAAGCTTAAACACATAGTTCTTACGGGAGATCGAACAGCTACTCAAGAAGTGAAGAGACTTATTCCTGAGGCTAGTGAAACTGATGTTGAGAATTTAAAGAATCTAATCGCTGCATCGAGAAGTTTAAACATCATTTATAAATCAGTAGATCACGTTTACAGGCTTGGGAGGAAGTTTAAGAGCATTTGGTTGCTCTATCAACTGCAAGCTCTCCTACCCTTTGTAACTGAAGCCATGCGCGCGCTTGAAAGCTCGCTTGAAGCTTTTACTAATGGTTTTCCTGTAGGTGATGGCGCAGGGCCTCTCTTAGCTGCAAGGTTCATAAAGAAATTCGGCGGGAACGAGCTAAAGATCGAAGAGATTGCGGAAGAAACCATAATGGCTGAGGTGCCCTTTAAGAATAGAAAAGTCCTAGTGATAAAAGCCAAAGGACCTAGCGGTGTCACAGGAAGACTTGATGATGCCTTTGAAGAGATAGTAGTTAAGAGGAAAATACCGGTAAAGATGGTCATAACGGTCGATGCAGCACTAAAGTTTGAGGGCGAGAAGACGGGTACAATTGCCGAGGGCGTGGGTGTGGCTATAGGCGGCTTAGGCATAGAGAAATTCAACATAGAGAAAACAGCAGCTAGGGAGAAGATCCCACTCTATGCTGTGCTTATTAAGATGTCAGAAATAGATGCTTTATCAGTCATGAGCCGTGAAGTTTGTGAGGCAATAAACGTAGCTCTGAAAAACGTTGAGAGGATAATTGAGGAGCGTAGTCAGGAAAACGATATAGTTGTGTTAATAGGTGTGGGTAACACTATTGGAATAAGTCCTTGATGAAACGGTGAATTAATATGAGCGAGGAACTGAGGAAAAGGAGGTTTCAAGCAATAGTCTTTCATACGTTCATACTAGTCCTATCTATAATAGTAGTCATCATTCTAACTCTCCTTAACCTTAGATTGGGAGAGGATACGGGTGAAGCTCCCAATTTGATGCCCTTTCAAATCTTCATATTAATTATAGCATTCTACTCGGCGATGGAGGTATGGAGATACTATAAAATACGTATTCCTGAAATGTCTCTAGTTGAAGTATTGAAGTGCAATAAATGTGGATACGTGGAGAAGAGGCGTCCTCAGAAGGGTGATTTCGTCTTTAAGAAAGTTGGTGAATGCCCTAAATGTGGAGGAGTAATCTTTATAGAAAGCATTTACAAGGAAGTGAAGGCTAGAAAAAGTGAACGATAAGTATGTTCTTGCCGTATAGATACAGAGTTCTATTAAGAGAGTTAGAGAGGAAAATAGAGAGCGGAGAATATGAAAGCTTGAGATCAGTAATTACTGAGATTGAGGAAGAGGCCTTAGCCTTTTTTGAGAAAAGGATATCGATGGCAGGATTAAACGCGAAGCGTCCTCTGAAGTCCCTTCTACTGGGTTTATTCATATACTCTTTGCTTGAGGACCTAGGATATGTACGACGACTAAGTCCGGAGCGGCTGGCAGTAGATTTCTATGAGATCGTAAGCAGGATAGGCGATATGGACGTGGATATAGGTGCGTTTAAAGAGGATGATATTATAGAAGCTTCCCTTTATGCAAGTAGAATCTTTTCTACGTGCGATGAAACCCTTGTGAGAAGGGCTGTAGAAAGTATAAAGCTTCTTGCGGCTTTTTTAGAGAAAACTAAAGTTTCTGACGAATCCTCTCCTCTCGATATAGGACGGAAGTTTGTCCTCTTTATGCTTAAGGATGCAGCTAGGGCTCTCTCTCTGGATCTCTACGAGCCCAAAGCACCTTTATTCGGTTACATGTTAGTCTTATCTAGGTCAGGTTTCTCTCAGAATGCCCTGGAGAGCTTACGTATTTCTTTAATGTCCCTCCCCTCGGGCAGTCAACGAATAGCGAACAATATTCTGCTGTACTTAGTGTACGTGCTCAGAGTATGGAGGGATCACATCAGTTTCCTTCACGTACCAATAGATCCTCCTCTTTCTTATCTTATCGATAGGCTTGGATTGATCAGACCACTAACCTTGAGGAGAAGCGTAGATTACTTCGATTACAAATATGTGTTCCTACAAAAAATCGCTGCTAAGCTCTTCCCTTCACGACCCATAATGTTTGCACTGTTGAAGTACTTGACGTTTAAGTACTGCAAGAGGAGGAGACCGTATTGTGAGGAGTGTCCTTTATCGTTTAACTGTGAAAGATATCTCACATGAAGGCTTACTCGTTTAACACGCTAGTATTCCAATATTATTGGAATATTTCGTCTCTAAAGGGAGTGGTATCTTCATTTAATATAGATGGTTTTAATAGGTCGGTGTAGTTATTGGCGAGCTTCATTTCGGGAAGGAGAAATAGGATCGAGGAGCTAAAAGAGAAGTATTGCTTCAGAACCGTTGAGGACGTACCTCTTGAGGAGTTACACGAGCTGAAAAGGGGAATTATTAGAAACCCTTACGGTAAAATGATAGGTTATGTCCTAAAAATAATCGCTGATAAACGTAAGAGAAGGGCCGAGAAGGTAGTCATTAAGCTACTGAGGGAAGAAAACGAGCTCATAGTGCGAGAGAAGATCATCGAAGTTAATCCACGATTTCTCATAATATTCAACGGCTACATATTTCTCGTAAGAAATATTGATGAAGTTACTCTGAACAAGATAGTGAAAATAGGGATGTCCAACGTTCTAACAGAGGATAACTTAGTTCTGACGCGTGAGGATGATAGCGTTTTAACAAGCCCGGTCACGATAGGCAAACAGTTCATTGAGGGCAGAACTACAATGAAAGCCGCGATGGATAGTACTAGGCAAGCAACGGCTATGAATACTTACAGTTCAGATATAACGGACGATGCCGCCAGGGATAGGGTCATGGAGATAAAGGTTAAAGACATGGGACTTCAAAGCGAGGATGAAAGAAGGGAACTTGAGTTAACCCTTCTCACGCTTAAGGAGAAGTATGAAAACCTTCGAAGAGTTTTGCATGAGCTAACAAGTAGGTGGTTTAAAGGCTTCATAAGTCTGGACGATTATTTAGCCGAACAGGAGAAAATAAGAAGTGAATTAGAGGAGGTTAAAAGACTAATATCAGGGCTTGTAGGTGAAGGTGAAGGCTCTCTCTCATCTTTTCACTAATAGAACCCTGTGCTTTTCTCCTCCTTTCTAATTTCACTCACATAAATTTTCCACGGCGTCGATACTATAAATTATATAAGTTTTGAGGATAAGTCTTGTTCCGGGGCTGTTAATGTTAAAGATAACGGATACTCTTCGAGGGACAAAGGAGGAGTTTAAGCCCCTAAAGGATGATACGGTCACAATATACATCTGCGGACCAACAGTTTATGATTACACGCATATAGGCCATGCTAGAACTTACATAGCGTTCGACGTAATTGTAAGATATCTGAAGTATAAGGGATATAAAGTAAAGTACGTTGTGAACATAACCGACGTAGAGGATAAAATCATAAGAAAGGCTAAGGAACTTGGAACAACTCCTGAAAAGGTTGCTAGGACATTTGAGAAGGATTTCTTTGAGGTTTCAAGGATTCTCAACTTATTACCTGCAGATTATTACCCAAGAGTTACAGAGCACATTGAGGATATCATTAAGGTAGTGCAGACCCTAATAGAAAAGGGATACGCATATAGCGTTGATGGAGACGTGTACTTTGACGTCACTAAGTTTAAGGATTATGGTAAACTTTCAAAACAGAAACTAGAAGCTTTAATGGCTGGCGCGAGGATCGAGGTAGATGAGAGAAAAAGGAATCCAGCGGATTTTGCTCTTTGGAAAAGGGCAAAGGAAGGGGAGCCTGCATGGAAGAGTCCCTGGGGTTATGGAAGACCCGGCTGGCACATAGAATGTACCGTGATGTCCATAAGGTATCTGGGCGAACAGATAGATATTCACGGTGGAGGAGCGGATTTAATATTCCCGCACCATGAAAACGAAATAGCTCAATCGGAAGCCTATACGGGCAAGAAGCCTTTCGTAAGATACTGGCTTCACACGGGGCTACTTCAAGTCAAAGGTGAAAAGATGTCAAAGTCTCTTGGGAACATAATATCGGTCAGAGAGTTTGTTTCAAAATATCCTCCTGACGTTCTAAGATTCATAGTGGTCTCATCACATTATCGTAGCCCTATAGAATTCTCATTTGAGAAAGCTGAGCAAGCCAAGGAGTCGGTTGGTAGAATACATTGCCTATTAGAGAAGCTAAGGCTTATGACACGCACTGTAAAGTCCATTGACATTGATGAGAGGAGCTTGGATGGAGAGAGCCGTTTTCTCTACGAGAAGGTGAATAACGTGGTTAGGAAATTTGAGGAATGCATGGATAACGATTTCCATACTCCAAGCGCGCTTGCAAAGATCTTCGAACTGGTAAGCTTTCTAGAGAATATCTTGTACAGACCGAAAATACCTGTGAGTCCTGAAGTATTAAGGTATGCATACGATGTTCTCCGAAAGTTGTTAAAAGAC
>QMSC01000022.1 GCA_003649515.1 Thermoprotei archaeon
CTCCGCTTTTCTCTAAGTCCTTATGCCATCTCTTGAAAGACCACGGTGGGAACGAAACGTACCTATAAGCTCTAGCAACTACCGGGTTCCCTATCTCACCTTTATCCACCATATCTTTAGTAGATACGTACTCTGGCCAGAACCTAAGTACATGACCCACCATTAGTTTAACGCCCTTCTTCTTAGCGGTGTTGATTATGTCATCGGCATCCTTGAGCCTTAAGGTAATCGGCTTCTCGAGAAAGATATTTACGCCATGCTCTATTGATGTTAGAGCATCACCTTTGTGTCTAAAGGTCTCTGTACATATGACGACGATATCAGGCTTTTCCTTTTCTATAGCCTCTTCAAGGCTGGAATAGGGTCTAGCACCATAATCCCTAGCCACCTTCTTAGCATGCTCTATATTTCTGCTCACAACACCTGAGATCTCGACGTCATCCATCCTCTTAAGCGATGGAAGGTGATGATTGAGTGCTATGAAGCCCAATCCATGGACAACTACTTTTACTTTTCCCAAACCAACACCCCTCTTCAATCATGATAAAACTGTATACAAGCAATATAAGTTTAATAACTTGGAGTTTAGGATCGAATAATGTCAAAAATAAAAATAAAATTTACATTAATTTAAGACTACTTTATGAAAGTCACTATGGACATGAAGAAGAAAGCTCCGAAGCTCATGCCGACGATTATTCCTATTATCAGTGGTACTGCGTACTTCTCGTAGGCTTCAGTGCCGAGGAACTTTAGTGTCAGCCACTTAAGTATGAAGGCTGGGAAGGCGCTTAGGAACCACATTCCGCTGTAGAAGAATAGGGCTACTGGCGTGAAGAAGAACCATGCATACTTGCTCCTAAGGAACCATAGGATACCGACTAGTATGAACGCTCCAAGCAAAGCAGACAGATGGTTGGGACCCATTACTCCTTCAGGTCTCACTACTCCTGGTATGTCTCTAGCGTTTGTGCCCCGAAGGGCTAAAGCCTTTACATACCATACCCTTGTGTAAACGTTGTTAGCGCCCTCAGCATATAACATGCTTAGGCCTAGTGATATGCCTATGAATGAGGCTATCACTATCGCTATTATTTGTCCGATTAACAGGTCTTTCTCGTCAACTTTAAGGTCATTGGCTAGCTTGTAAGTGGAGGCTACAGCCCAAGGCGTCCATGTCGCTTGTGGTAAGTGATACGTAGGTCTCATGGCAGCCTTAGTAGCCCAGTAGCTCTGAGTGAAGCAAGGGTTCGGGATACCAGCACCGTGAGCTATCGTAACCGTGAGCCATGTAGCTCCATGAGGAGATATGCTTGGCCACTGACCAGTTTCAGCCCACACTCTCGTCTGACCGATCGTGGAGAGGAAGTAGAAGTAGAAGAACAATATTAGTAGGCCTACATTAGCTCCCAGACCAGCGAATATTACTAGGTATAGTAAGTAGGCGCCGAGGAGGCCCGTCCATATTATCTTCCAGGATAACCTGCCGGGCTTAACCTTCTCTTTCTCCATGCCAAGTAGTGTCTTGAGGCCCTTAATCCATACGTTATACTTGAAGAGAAGAGCCCAGAAGCCTAGCGCTAGGGGTACATGATATAGGGAGAAAACTACCCAATTTATGGGTTTACCTGGATACTGTCCAGGCTGTATGAAGCCCGCTGCTACTGCAATAAAGGGCCATATCAGAGCCTTGAACCCCGTCCATATCGTAGCGCTCAGGGATACGTCCAATGGTGCTAAGTAGAATATGAACATGTCTATGGGTATGAACATCCACCATTCTCTGATCGAGGGGTTTATGCCCTTCAAGAACTTGTCCCAGGCCGTTAGGTAGATCTGTCCCCAGGCGAAGAATACGGGGAATATTGGGTAGAAATAGTTCGCTGTAGACTGGAATGCTAGTAGGAGTCCTATGATCCAACCTATGTAGAATACTTTCTGTTTGGCGAAGGATAGAGTTATACCTTCCTCGTAACTCTTTAAGACTTCCGTTGCTGGAATTACAGATGGGAATGTCAGTCTCTCAATTTCAATGAACTGCTCCTTAACGAACAGACCGGTAAATAGGTTCGCTAAAGCATATGCTAGGAAGAATAGCTCCGCTAGGATTATGCTGGGCCACAGCTCTCCTGGAATAGCTCCTCCACCGGTGAATATCTTCTCTACAAGGGTTGAGTCCTTAGGAGCCCATATATCAGGAACTATCTCCAAAAGCTTCGCAACGTTAGCTCTCTGAGCCGCGTAGTACGATAAGACCAATGGCTCCATGAAGAAGGATAGGAAGCCTGCGTCCATTATCAAGTAGAGTGAGCCGATTAGAACTATTATCTCTGCAGAGCTTAGCTTCTTCTTAAGAACAGTGGCTATTACCGTTAAGAACCATATAAAGCCAAAGGGCAGGTATATTGGTGCTCCGATTCTTCCTCCGAAGAAGGGTTCTACAGTGACACCTACGTGCCACCAGCATCGCATGTTGACGTAGAGTGAAGCTATGCCTAGTACTACTATTAGTACTAGTACTGTAGGCGTTAAACCTCTTTTAAATTCAACTTCAGTAGTAGCCTTCTTTGCAGAAGACATAAGTTAAATTGCACCGTTTACATACGGGTTTTAATTCTATTTAAACCTTAAGGAAAGATTTATAAGTAAGTTAACTAAAAAACCACTATAATGTTATTTTTATAGTTGCTAACTCTTAGAATATTTAATTATTCTCATATATCTTTGAATATATAGGGCTAATGTTATTAAGTGTTGAAAAAATATTTGGTACTAGGTGATAAAAATATCAAAGCTCAAATTCTACAGTTTAAACTTCAAAGCCTAAAATTCGATAAAAACAGTTAAATTAATATCATCATTTAAAGGAGAATAGAGAGGGCTTATAACATGTTGGAAAAGAAAATAAAACCTTACATCTTAATACTAATGCTAACATGGCTATTATTGGCTTCTCCATTAACGTTTTCAGCACCACAAGAGATAGATTACCTTGGTATAAATGAAATCGACGTCTCGGCCATAATGAAACGCGTGGAGTACCTTTCACGTCTAGGCAGTCGCATAACAGGGTACCCTGGATATTTTAAGGCGGTCGACTACATACGCAACGTTTTGGAGAAACTAGGATACAATGTCGAACTTCAAGAGTTTTACGTGACCATACCTTATGATAAGGGAGCTTTAATCAAGATCGTTGAAACAGGAGAAATCATACCCGCCTACTCCCTTTACCCTAACCTCGTTGCGTTGGGCGGCGCGAAGGACTTACGTGCAGAAGTTGTGTATGTAGGTAAAGGCGATCTAGAGTCCTTTAGAGGAAAGGATGTAGCCAGTAAAATTGTACTAATGGAGTTTAATTCAGACAACAATTGGCTTGCCGCTCTAAAACTTGGAGCTAGGGCAGTCGTATTTCTGGAACCCATTACCACCAGCAGGCTAGAAGCATTAAAGAAAGTCACCGTAACACCGTTAAGCTTCCCTCGACTTTACGTTGAAAGGAAATACGCAGAGAAGCTGAAAGAAGCTTGTGAAAACGGATGGAGAATTGAAATAACGACAAACTATACGTGGAAGAAAATTAAAGCCTACAACCTAATAGCGAGAATTGAAGGCTCAAGTGAACCCGAGAAGACAGTACTCATTACAGCACACATAGATTCTATTTCCATAGTTCCTGCACTCTCTCCGGGAGCGGAGGAAGCCATAAGCCCTGCACTCCTGCTTTACATTGCTGAAAAACTAGCTTCCGCCAATCCGAAGCCAAAATACTCCGTGTGGCTAGTATTCCTTTCAGGTCACTGGCAGGGCCTCAGTGGGGCAAGATGGTTCGTTGAAGAATTCTTCTTCAATAAAAACAGGGGCATAGGCAAGACATTCCTTCCTTATATAACCTTAAATATCGACATAACTTCTGGATCCCCCGAACTCATAATATATCCAGGTGGCTTCTTCTACGGTCATAGAACTCAAGGAGCATTAAACCTATACACCGATTTTGCAGCGAGCCTAAGAAAATGGATAAAGGAGTACGCAGAGAAGTTCCCTGAAGACTTTAAATTCGTTCAGAGCGAAGCCTTCGGAATAAATAGAACTACTGGAATAGTAACGTTACGTCCGTTCTCTCAAATAGGTTACGGTATGACGTACTCGCAAGCGTTCATACTTGATGCTGAGCCCTTCGGGTTATCGCGCTCTATTGCGGTATCCTTCCTCTCGTTTAAAGACCCCCGTCTAAGGGTATTTACACCCTTCGACCTGCCTGGGTATATAAATGTAGATATCCTGAGACCACAGATATCCTTTACATTATTCATAGTGAATAAGATACTTAACGATATAACGTCCGTCCATAGGGGCTCATGGGAGAGCATTAGCCCCGTACGAGTGTTAGTAGACCCAGTGAATGGCGGATTTGGGTATGCTGATGCTTCTATAGAGGTTCTCGAATACGACCCCACAGTTTCAACGCTATACAGCCCCATACCCTACGCCCTCGTAGTTATCCATAAAATTGAATGGTACAATAACAAAGTTGGGAGCTTCGGAAGAACTGAATGGAATATCTTTGCCAAAATTATTGAAATGGCCGACGAAAACGGTAGAGTGAGGATCGTTGGTCTAGCACCTCAAGAGGCCTTCACGGGAAACATAGAAGTCTACGCATACAAAGTTGACAAAGAAGGAAAACTCATATATGTACCGGACTTAGGGCCGAATGGAGCAGGTAAGTTTGCACCAGCACCACCACATTTGAAACCTGGCATAAGCATAAAGGCTGTCGCCTTCAGAGCAGCTGGTCTCCTAATAACTGATATACTCATGCCCGATCAACCTTGGGCTCTCATAACGTTTAACGCGTACCGCAAACCGGTATTCCCCGTGCCCTTCACACAATACGGTACTAACCCCGTACCCGTTAAGGTTGAAGCGTACCTAGAGAACTTCGTAGAGCCGCGATCTCGGGCTATAATAGTCGATTATGAGAATAAGTTCGCCCTAATCTTCGTTCCGCCCAATGAAAGAGTCATGGTCATAGCATCGCTTGGAGGACTTCAGCGCAAAGTGATAATACTCTTGAACGTAACCGAAGGAAAGGAGATAATCGGCAGAGGTGTGCCCATAGGAGAGGCTGGTTCCCTGACCATTATACCCGAGCTATTATTCCACTACGTTAGAGAAATGTTAACGATATCTAGGATACGCTATGAGAGAGCAGTTTCCCATGGAATACGTGATTCAAGCATCGAGTTCATGCTTAATAGGACAGTACTTTTCTTAAAGCGGGCTGAAGAAGCATTTAAGGCTAGGGACTACGAATTAGCCTACACGTATTCTCATGTAGCATGGAGTTCTGTCATAGAGCTTTACGAACGTACAAGAGTAATGTACGTCGACTTCACTAACGCTGTACTTATACTAATGATACTGCTGGCTCCCTTCTCCGTAATAATTGAAAAGCTATTCGGCAAAGGAAAGGGACTTCAAAGGCTACTATCGATTCTGATTATAAGCGCAATAGGCTTTACAGTATTCACCATCTTGCATCCAGGTTTCGCTATAGTGTACAGCATTTCAGCGCTTGGAATGGGAGTAATACTGTTAGTGCTGGCCATCCCAACCGTCTTCTTCCTACTCTTAAACCTATCGAAGAGCTTAGGCCAGGTAAGAAGAATGCGTATAGGTGCACACTTCCTTGAAAGAGAAGTGTTCGACCTATTCGTCTCCGCTATGGGTATCGGTGTAGAGAACATGAGAAAACGTCCCCTGAGAACATTCCTGACTCTCCTGACAATAATACTCATAGTGATGTCGTTAATTTCCTTAACATCTGTCATTCCTCTGCCAGTTCTTTACAAGAAAAGCTATGCTCCAGCCGTCAAATATAATGCCATTCTAATAGAGTCCCCCTATAACGAGCCGCTAGACCCCGCCATTATACCAGTTATTCAGAAAATTGTGGGGGACAGGGGCGTCGCAGCTCCAAGGTACTGGCTTTACCCATCCTTCGATTACATATATGTAACGCTTGAGGGGGGTGGACATGCAACCTTCAGAGCTGTTGTTGGAGTAACCGTAGAAGAACTCAGCTTAACGCTTAGAGAAATTGGAATCGACCCGAAATTGTTCGATAATGAAAGAGCATGCCTGATACCACTCATCATGGCTGAAACACTCGGCATATCTGAGGGAGATGTTATTACCTTCTACGGGTTTAAGCTGAAAGTTGTTGGGTTCATACCCGACGAAAAAGCTCCCTTCATTATAAAGGATGTAAATGAAGAAGCCGGGAGACCCCTATTCTATGGTATTAGACCTTATGATGTTGAAAGGATGAATGAAGAGCGCCGCTTCGATAAGGACTTCAGGTTGTCTTGGAGCGAAATCCTAATAGTAAACGCCAAGCTATTGCAGCAAATACCAGGAGCCTTCATACCCTCCATAGAAATTAGGTTGAAGGACATTTCACGAGAAGAGGCCATAAGCCTAGCCAGCGAGATCTTTACAACGTTCAACAAACTCAACGTTTATCTGGCATACGAAGGAAAAGGAATAGCTCTGAGCAGCAGGTACATCCATGAATTCTTCGGCTTCAGCTTCATGGTAATTCCTGTGGTTATCGCCGGATTAGTCCTAACGATGACTATCTTAAGCAACATGCAGGAGAGAGTTAGGGAAATGAAGATATACAGCTCCCTTGGCCTAGCCCCCTTACACGTCGCAGGAATGTTCCTAGCAGAGAACTTATCATATGCTGTTGTGGGAGCAGTAGCCGGGTATATAGGAGGAATAATAATGGCCAGAGCCTTCAATTTCGCGCTCGCAACTGGTGGCATGATAGGTATGAACTACTCCAGCTCCTCAGTCATGGTCTCATTAGGTCTTGTTGTAGTACTAGTGCTCGTAGCCTCCGCTTATCCGTTCTTCAAAGTTGCCAGGCTTGTAACGCCTTCATTGGAGAGAAGGTGGAAGATACCTACAAAGCCCAGAGGAGACGTATGGGAAATCCCGCTACCCTTTACGTTTAGGGATCCCAACATGGTTGTAGGTCTCGTAGCATTCCTAAGAGAATTCCTTGAAGCACACAAGGTTGAACGCACAGGAGTATTCACAGTATCGGACGTAACAAGCGAAATATCTCTAGAGTGCTCAACCATTAAGGCAATAGTATGGCTTGCGCCCTTTGAGCAAAACATAAGGCAAAGCGTAGAGCTAACATTCCGCATGAGCAAAACGGAGGGCAGATACCTCACGCTCCTCTCAACAAAGCGCATCTCAGGTCCCTACGATGCGTGGATTACCTCCAATGAGGCATTTGTGAGAGAATTAAGAAAACAGCTTTTAACCTGGAGATTGCTTACGCCTCAGGAGAGAAGTAAGTACATTGAAAGGAGCCATAAAGAACTGAGGTGAGGAAGTTGTGTGGAGAAAATCCCTCTGTTGAATATAAGAGCGGTCTAACAAGCGTCTCATTGCTTGCCATAGTTTACGCGTCAGTTATAATGACACCTGTGCTCATGTACATGTACTTCATTACTGGGCTTCCAGATCCCGCGCGCTTCATACCGGTATTCGTTTCACTCCTGCTCTTCACAGAAATAGGCCGCTTCGTAGGGAGATATATTACGACACAAGAGGCCTACATAATCTACTTCATGACCGAGATGGTTGCTTATGAAGCGCTCTATTGGATGGGGTTGATAACGGCCGTATATTATCAAGAGGCCCCCTACACGGAGCTTTTCGGAATTGCCGATAAGATACCATGGTGGGCTGCACCTAATGTGAATTCATGGGCTGTTCAGGTAAGAACACTCTTCGCATGGGAGTGGGTAGTTCCAATACTAGTAACCCTACTTGGAACTATAGGCGGTATACTAATTGACATAGGGCTCTCATTCATATTCGTGCAACTCTACATCGAAGTTGAAAATCTACCATTCCCGATAGCGCCTATAGACGCCCAGGCAATAGCTACCCTGACGGAGAGAACCCCAGAGAAAATGATGGCTTTCACGTTTGCCGGTGTAATAAGCTTCGTATATGAATTCCTGGTATACGGCTTCCCGAGAGTCACAGAAGCATTAATAGGAGTATCTTTAACGGCCATACCCTATCCGTGGATAGATTTAACAGAATACTTCGCTGGAATACTCCCAGGCGCTCTCATGGGCGTCGCTACGGATATATCAACATTTGCGGTTGGCTGGCTCATACCGTGGAATAGCGTTGTATGGATATTGATAGGATCGGTGCTCTTCTTCATAGTTGGAAACTCCTTAGCGCTCCAGCTGGCAGATATTACAGGCATAGAAATATTTAAGCGATGGAAGGCCGATTGGACTCCGGTAGCTCGATTGGACTGGCTTTGGCAACGTTCGGTATACGACCTTTGGGCAAGTCCTCATATAGGACTGACACTAGGCGTCGGCCTATTTTCCCTAATTATCTCCGCAAGATACATAAAGTCTGCAATAATGAGTCTTCAACGCCTAAGCGCAATTTCGAAGGAGAAAGGATACCTTCCCTTGAAGTGGGTCTTGACCATGATATTTGTCGGAGCGATAATAGGAATAACCATAGATATGTGGCTCTATCCTAAATTATGGTTCGTATGGATTCTATGCTGGCTGTTTATACCATTCCTTCAAGGAATCCTTCTGGGCAGAAGCTACGGAGAAGTGGGCTTAGGCGTACAGATACCCTACATTCGAGAGGCCTTCATGCTGGCCTTCACAAGCCCTGGGGAAGTCGAACCCTGGATGGTTCCGGCTAAGGTCACCACTGCTGCAGGCATATTCACACATAGGATAAAAGTGGCACTTTTGACGAGAACGAGACCCATAGACTACTATAAGGCTTATGTCCTAACAGTTCCCCTAGTTATACTCCTAAGCTTATTGTACTTACAGGTATTCTGGCAGATGGCCCCCATGCCCTCAGCGTTTTATCCATGGACCGCGATTTACTGGCCTTTAATGTCACTAAACTTCTCCCTATGGGTCTCACGATCCATAGAGATATTTAGACCTGATCTGATACTGTCTTTCACAACACTGATGCTCATAGCATCCCTAATCGCCAGGAAATTCAACTTACCCTTCTCACCTATAGGCTTCGCTGCAGGTGCTGCGCTCGTACCTCCATTCGCCTTCAATTACTTCCTTGGAGGACTTATAGGGAGGTTAATTGAAAGAAGATATGGCAAGGAAGCATGGGAGAAGTACCGCTCCGTCATACTTGCAGGAATATTCTGCGGCATAGGGCTCGCGCTAGCATTCTCAGTCGCGATAGCTATAATATTCAAGTCTATATGGGTGACCCCGTACTAAGTAACTCAAATAAACTCTTTTAAGTCATTTTCAACTAGCTAAGTTTTTCTATATTAAAATTACTTTACTTTTGGAGGAGGAAAGTGAGCTTAGGAGAAAGCATTAAGGACTTAGTGAAGAGCTTAAAACGTGATGTCAAGAGCATAAGATACACCAAGGATTACTTTATTGAATGCCTAGAAGGGTCGCCTCTCTTAATAAAGGAAAATGTTGAGAAGGTAGCCTTTATAGGAGACCTTCATGGGGACTTGAAAACCCTTTTAAATTTAAGCTCGCTTTACTCTAAGGAAGACTGCCTGTTAATCTTTCTCGGAGACTACGTTGACAGGGGGCCGTATCAACTCGAGACGCTTTTAGGGGTGCTCATTCTTAAACAAAGATTTAAGGAAAGAGTGATAATCCTTCGAGGAAATCACGAGCATTCTTGGATGAACTTCCATTACGGCTTTATAATGGAACTTAACAGTAAGCTAGGTAGTGAGTGGAAGCTATTTTACAAAGAATTTGTTCTGGAAGTCTATAAGAGCTTACCAATAGCCGTGCTCATCACCGTGGATAAGAAGCGTATTTTCGGAGTTCACGGAGGGATACCCATTACGATACCCTCTTTGAGGGATATCTCAATGATCGATCTTGTAGAAGACGTATTCGAAAATCCCCTATTAATGCAAATGTTATGGAATGATCCTTCGGAAGAGGTCGATACCTTCGCTCCCAGCGTACGTGGAGAAGGCGTATACTACTTTGGTAGGAAAGTCCTAGAACCCTTTCTTTCAAAAAATAGGATAAATTTGGTTGTCAGAGCACACGAGCCCGTGGCTTCCGGAGTCCAAGCGCTTTTTAATAGAAAATTATTCACAGTATTTTCCTGCAGGTATTACGGCATCACACCAGCACTTCTGGAGATAAACAGCTCCTCTGAAAGGATTGTGACCATTTCTTAAAGTCCCAAAGCCGATTCTAAGCTTGATCCTAAATGTTAATTAGACCCGCCACTCAAAGATAGAGAGAAAGGACATGGTCGTGAGAATTGGTATAGTAGGTTTAGGTCTCATGGGAACCTATCACCTGAGACTACTGAAGAGAATTCAGGGCGTAGATGTCTCCGCCTTATGCGATATAGATGAGAGGAGAGTTGCTAAGATAGCTAATGAATACGGCGTTGAACAACGGTATACGGACTTTCGAGAAATGTTTGAAAGAGCTGGTTTAGATGCCGTAATCATTGCAACGCCTCCAAAGTTTCATAAGGAGCTAGCTGTTGAAGCTCTTAAAAGCGGGCTTTACGTATTGTTGGAGAAGCCCATGGCTACCAATATTAATGATGCACTAGAGGTCTATGAGACCACTAAAAAATATAAGGACAAGCTAATGATAGGCTTTAGCCTCAGGTTTAATAGCACGTTTATGAAGATCTACGACCTTATAGAAAACGGCTTTCTCGGAGCACCTTTAAATCAATGGCATATAGCTTTAGGCCGCATACCACCTAATCCCTGGATTAGAAACAGGGAGATAAGTGGTGGCATGGTTAACGAGCATGCAGTACATGTAATATATGTCTTTTATTGGTATGCAGGCAAACCCATTGATGTGTATTCCAAAACCTTCACATTTACTAAGGACGTCACTATCGAAGATAATGCTATATTTATGATCAGGCATGAAAATGGAGCCTTATCAGTCATGGATATATCCTGGTCTTCAACGCATCCTTGGAGAAAATGGGGGCTTGTAGCCGAAAACGGTACAGCTACTGTTGAAGGTTACCTGGGAGGCAGGGTGGTTATTAGCAATAGGAAGGGTGAGAAAGTGGCCTATGAAGCCGTTGAAGAGGTGGATGAAATGTACCTTAGAGAACTGAAGCACTTCATTGAGTGCGTTAAGAAAGGAGAAAGGCCCTTAGTAAACGAGGAGGATGGGATCATCGTGCAGAAAATAGTCGATTCAATCTATAAGTCATCTTTGGAAAGTACTCCAGTAAAGATCTCAATTTAAAGTGGAGAGGAGCCTTGAAACCTTCCCGCAGAGGAACAACTGTAGAGAAGATTGCGGAAATAGTTCTTGAAGAGCAGGGCTTCAAGATAAAGGAGAGACATAAAAGAGTCAAAATAAAGGACGTGGATGTTGCGGAGATCGACCTAATAGCTGAAAAGAACGGCAACTTATATGCGATAGAAGTAAAGGCGGGGAGAGTTTCGGTTACGGATCTAAGACAAGCTTATACAAACGCTAAGCTCATCAATGCTAAGCCTCTCATAGTGTGCCGTGGATACTCAGATAGAGCTGCCGAGGAAACCGCAAAGGAGCTTGGAATAAAGGTACTGGAGCTCCCTGAATACTTTGTTTTTGTGGAGCCCGAAGAGTTGATGGATCTAGTCGAAAAGGCGCTCGCTAAGATCCTGCTAAGTTTAATGGTCGTAGATATAGAGAAACTTAGCGAAGAAGACTTAGAAGTTCTGAACGCAATAGCTTATAGCAGTCACGTGGCTGAAGCCGCGAATAGACTTGGTGTGAATAAGAGAAAAATGAGAACCCTCCTCCAGCAACTGAGGAAGAAAGGCTTTGTAAGTGAGCCGAAGAATTATGACCTACTGCGATTACAAGCTCTATTAGCGTTGAAGGAATATAGTTTTAGAAAACTTTTAGAGAATCTTCGGAGCGCTAAACAGAAGACCCCTACACCCTAGCGGGGGGGCAAAGCCCATGTCAGAGCCCAAGGGAATAGTCGATAACTTCGAATGCTTCCTAATAGACCTCGATGGAGTGATCTGGCGGGGAAATAGGGTTCTTAAAGAGGCTGTGGAATCTGTTAATAAGCTCATTAAGCGTGGGAAAAAGGTAGTTTTCCTCTCCAATAATGCAACAAAAAGCAGGAGGGAATTTGAGGGAAAACTTAACCTTGCTGGTGTAATGATCTCTAACGAAAACGCAATGGTAGTGAGCAGTGCTTATGCTACTGCTATCTTCATACGCGAAGAATTAGGAACTGGATCGGCCTATGTCGTAGGCGAAGAAGGTCTCATGGAGGAACTTAAGCTAGCTGGAATTAGGGTAGTTAATGATAGATTTACATGGAATATGCCTGTTGATTACGTAGTTGTGGGTCTTGATAGGACGTTTACATACGAGAAATTGGCGTGTGCAGTTAACGCGATATACAA
>QMSC01000023.1 GCA_003649515.1 Thermoprotei archaeon
CCCGTACCTAGAGACATGAAAGGAGAGCCTACTATAACATTTTCCGTTACTCCTTCGAGCCTATCTATTTCTCCGCGCGACGCTGCCTCCACTAGATTCTTAACGGTTACCTCAAAAGCAGCTCTTGCTAGCACACTCATCTTCTCTCCCGCAACGCCGTGTCTGCCTATCTGTCTCACACGCCCTGTGTGGGTCATAGCATCTGCCACTAACATTATGTGACGTATGTCCACATCAAGAGCTTGTTCCTCAAGCACGTTCTTCATTTCGCGGATTATTACTTCCCGTGCTGCCTCTATTCCTAAAACCTCGGCTACTTCAAGAATGTTATTCGAAATTGTACGTGTGAGATCTACGCCTTCAACTGAGAAAGCCGCTGCTAGGTTTGATCCCTCTGTAATAATATACCACTCACCAGTGTTCTTATCCTTCCGTACAATCGCTCGGAAAATTCCTTTCTTACCCTTCACAGGTACTGAGGGTATTTTATCGTAAACCTGTTTCAACTTCATGATATCCGTTACTGGCGGATAGAGGATTATGACATTCTCCTTAACCTCTATTGTTCCCTGCTTGCCCCTAAATTTGCTAAGCGCCTTAACCGCATCCTCGGTGCTCACTCCCCTGTTCTTCATCATTTCGGGATCCAAGTTTATTACTATACAGAAATTGGCGTAATTTAAGTCTATAGACTCCGATATGTTTTCAATAGTAGTTAGCTCAAGCTCTTGAGCTACTTTGAGAGCCTTTTCTTTATCATAGCGGTGCTCCTCATCTAAGTACACGTACATTATGGGCGTTGACGGTGTACGTCGAGCGTCTACAATCTCTATGAGTCTTGGCAATCCTAAGGTAACGTTGTATTCTCTTATTCCAGCAAAGTGGAAAGTTCTTAAGGTCATCTGCGTGCTTGGCTCCCCTATAGATTGTGCTGCAACTATTCCTACAGCCTCTCCCGGCTCCGCCTTGCTTTTTTTATACTCCTCATAGACCTCTTGTATGATTCTTTGCGCTACCTTTTCATCAACGTCCAATTGTGTAAGCTTTGCTTCAAGCTCTTCTAATAGCGTTTGAGGAATCTTACCTCTATATGCCTCAAGAATCACTTTTACCCTGTTTTTCGACTTTCCTGAACTCACGGTCTCTCCCCCTCCTCGAACAGTATTCTCTCAATTATTCTATCAATATTTACAGGTCTGCCGTGTTCACTTCTTGAAGGATCAATTCCATCCTCACCGTACCTTAGTTGCACAACTTTGTTCTGAGCTGTTCGTACTGTACCGTCGTATGCTACATGGAGATCTTGAAGTGCATTTATTAACCTACGTTGCATGTATCCGCTCTGTGCCGTTCTCACAGCGGTATCGACAAGTCCTTCTCTTCCGCCCATAGCATGGAAGAAGAACTCCGTGGGCGTTAATCCTTTAGAAAAGCTGTTGTACACAAAGCCCCTAGCCCTAG
This sequence comes from Thermoprotei archaeon, assembly GCA_003649515.1. Taxonomy (GTDB): domain Archaea; phylum Thermoproteota; class Thermoprotei; order Thermofilales; family B20-G17; genus B14-G17. The sequence goes on from QMSC01000023.1 coordinate 1,462, forward strand.
CTCCTAGATCGCCTGGCTTAAAGTGAGTTAGAGGTCTGTTCAAGTATCCTCTCTTTATCCTTTGTCCCCTTACAGATTGTTGTCCTAGCAACGCCACCATTTGGGTAATATTGACTATGTTGGCTCGTGCTCCTGTGGCTGCCATTACGACTGCCTCGTTCGATAGTCCGAGATAATGATTCACTATTTTGCTTGCCTCCTCCCTTACTGCCGATAACTTCTCCATTACTCGCGCTTCAAGAGTTTCTTCTAGCGTCTTCCCTATTAATTGCTCCAGCTCTCCACGCCTTGCCGCTTCAATTAGCTCCTCAACTTCCTTTTCGCCTCTTTCAGCAAGCTTTTCTACGGCCGTTTCCGCTTCCTTAGGTATCTTTAGGCAGTCAAGCCCCATAGTAAAGCCTCTTAAGTCTAGGAACAGAAGTAACATTCTAAACAGGGTATCCATGAACTCCCTGCCCTTATCCGTCCCATGATCTCTGACTATCAATTGGATTATATTCTCAGGCTTCTCGGCCCCTATGCTGTTTTTATCTATGGCACCTACTAACAACTCTCCCTCCTGAACTACAACAAAAGCATCGTAAGGACACTCAAACTTCGTGCAAACAGGGCATTTAGCGCAAATGGAGGCTATTTTCTTAAAGTATAGTGTTTTAGGCATGAAGAGGCTGAATATCTGCTTTCCTGTCCAGTACTCTTTCGGCCACTTTATCACAGGCTCGGGAAGATCTCCTTTATACCCGGCAGAGTAAAGTAACCTTGCCGCAGTCTTCTTATCTAGAAGTGTACCTCGCTGAGTTAGTAGGAAAGCTGCTGTAATATAGTCATGTATCGCTCCGATTATTGGCCCTCCATATCGTGGGGTTATGATATGCTCTTGTACTTGCATTAGTATCCTAGCCTCAGCACGTGCCTCCTCATTCTGAGGAACGTGTAGATTCATTTCGTCGCCGTCAAAGTCGGCGTTATAAGGCGGACAGACCGCGAGATGCAACCTAAAGGTCTTGTAGGGTAATACTCGAACTCTATGCGCCATAATTGACATCCTGTGCAAAGATGGCTGTCTGTTAAAGAGCACTACATCTCCATTTCTAAGGTGCCGCTCTACGACGTATCCTGGAGCTAGCGTTTCGGCTAGAGCTTTGCGATCCCTTACATAGCGCAAGTCCACTCTGCTACCATCCGGTCTTATTATGTAGTTTGCCCCGGGATAATTGTCGGGACCATTTTCAACTAGCTTCTTCATCTCATCTATGTTCCACACAGTAACTTTCTCAGGCACCGTCAATATTTTGGCGATTTCTATTGGCACTCCTACCTCATTTATACTTATATTGGGATCCGGTGAAATCACAGTTCTAGCAGAGAAATCAACGCGTTTACCAGATAAGCTTCCTCTAAACCTTCCCTCTTTTCCTTTTAGCCTTTGAGCTAATGTTCGAAGAGGTCTTCCACCAGCCCTATGCCTTGCTACAGGAATACCTGGAATCTCATTATCGAAATAGGTTGAAACGTGATACTGTAAAAGCTCCCAAAGGTCGTCTATTATAAGCTGAGGAGCCCCAGCTTCTATGTTAGCTCTTAACCTTTCGTTTATCCTAACAATATCCACTAACTTATGCGTCAAATCATCCTCTGATCGTATTCCCGTTTCCAGAGTTATTGAGGGTCGTATTTGAATCGGAGGAACGGGTAACACTGTGAGGATCATCCACTCAGGTCGTGCATACTCAGGATCTATGCCTAAGAGCATTAAGTCCCTGTTGAGAATACGTTCAAGCCTGCTTCGAATATCTGAAGGCGTTAGCTTTACGACTTCGCCTTCGCTTCTCTCCTCGTAGAAGGAATAAGGTTTTTCGAGCCTGACTTTATACTGCGGTGCATGACAATGTGGACATTCAGTGGTCTTAAGTGCCTCCTTTCGTACCTGTTCAACAAACCGATGCTGTAGAAGGGGCCATCTCTTACCTAGCCTTTCGATTCTTTCTAAGTATTTATCGATTTTATCCTCGCTTATTAGAATTCTACCGCACTTCCTACAGGTTGCTCGTAAAAGCATGTATATTATTTTCACGAACTCCACGTGAACGACAGGTCTAGCTAATTCCAGATACCCAAAGTGGCCTGGACAAGTCTGTGGTGGATTACCGCAGGTCTCGCATCTAACTCCAGGCTCTATTGTGCCGAGCCGTCGATCCATTAATCCTCCTCTGACAGGCGTTCCGTCCTCGTCGTATGTATCTGAAGTTACGACGGCCATTACAGCCATTCTTCTTATAGTCTCCGGAGACAGTACTCCGAACTTTATTGCTTTTATTGCCTTTAACTCGTCTCCACTACTCGCGTTCACTCCTCCCCACCCGGCTCACCTAATATGAGCCTCGGAGCTATTCCGAGACTCATGAGTTCTTGTAAGAGTAGCTTGAAAGCGTAAGGCATCATAACAGGATAAATCTCAGCCTTTTCACCACACAATCTACAAACAGGTCTTCCCCTTCTCGCATCGTAGTAAGCTATAAATCCACACGTCTTGCATACGTACACTAGCGTTTTATCCGAGCACTCTAGCAATCGCTCACGTAGTAGCAATATGGCTCCGTGTCCTAGGAGACAGTCCCTCTCCATTTCGCCGAATCTTAGCCCTCCTCCCCTCGCTCTGCCCTCGGTAGGCTGTCTCGTGAGAATCTGCGTTAAACCCCGAGCACGTGCGTGCATTTTATCTGCTACCATGTGGTGCAACTTCTGGTAGTAAACTATCCCTATGAAGACCTCCGCTTCAAGCTTTTCACCTGTAGTACCGTTATACATAACCTCTCTTCCACTCTTTTGAAATCCTAGTTTCTTCAAAACCTCCTCCAGATTTTCGAGAGACTCGCCCTCAAAGGGTGTAGCGTCTACGAAGCTCCCTCGAAGTGCTGCTACTTTACCTGCTATCGACTCAAGAAGCTGGCCTACGGTCATTCTTGAGGGTATGGCGTGAGGATTGATTATGAGATCTGGAGTTATGCCGTCTTCTGTAAACGGCATATCCTCTTGTGGTATTATCATGCCTACAACTCCCTTCTGTCCGTGACGAGAAGCGAATTTATCTCCCAATTCTGGTATACGCGGATCCCTTACCCTCACCTTCACGAGCCTGTTGCCCTCGAGCGTGTGTGTTATGACAACCATGTCAACAATCGCTCTTTCACCATGCCTAATGGTAATAGACGTATCCTTCCTCCTGTACTCGGTTCCTCTCCCGTAAACACCATAGAACCTTGGAGGACTTGTTTTTCCTATAATGACATCTCCTCCCACCACCTCGCTTTCAGGGGCTACTATACCATCCTCCTCTAGATGTGCATAAGCTTCTTCAGGCTTGTACCCACTTACATCAGAACTCGGTATTTCTATGCGGTCCTCAAGACCTCCTGGATAGCGTCTTTCTTCCGTCTCATAAGTTCTGAAGAACGTTGACCTTGCAAGACCCCTTTCAATAGAAGCCTTATTGAGAATTATAGCATCTTGCATGTTATAGCCTCCGAATGTAGCAACAGCAACAACAAAGTTCTGCCCAGCAGGTCTCTCATTATAGCCTATTAGATCTAAAACTTTCGTTGTAACCAATGGTTTTTGAGGATAATGAAGGAGATGCATTCTTGAGTCAAGCCTGTACCGGAAGTTTAATAGCGATATTCCAAGCGATTGTTTTGCCATCGCGGCTTCATAAGAGTTCCTTGGAGACTGGTTATGTTCTATGAAGGGTATTATCGAAGCTATAGCACCAAGCATGGTTGCGGGTATGATCTCCATGTGCGTATGTTCTTTGTTGAGTTCCTTCGGATTCTCCGCTATTAGAGCATTCTCCTCCTCCTCGGCATCCAAATACTCTACTATTCCGTTCCTAACAAGGTCGCTCCAGGTCCATCTACCAGTCTTTAGCTTTTCAATGTGCTCTGGCTTTAACACAAGCTCCCCGTTTTCTACTACAAGTAAGGGGCGTCTGAGCCTCCCCTCGTCACAGTTTATGTAAATTTCATCAAGGTATTCCGTCTTGTAGTGTGCGATGTTTATCTCGGACGATATCTTACCCTCTCTCCGCAGTCTCCTGAGCTTTTCGACAAGTCTCTTTCCATTCGGATATATGCCTATAAGTCTACCATTTAGTATGACTTTAGATCCTTTATCCCCTCGTTCTCTCGCTATGGTTATTGGAATGACATCAAGCTGGTATAGTAACTCCTCTACCTCCTTCTCGTTCACTTCTTTTGATATCTCAGCTAGAAGAGCTAAGTTCTTCACAAGGCCACAGTTCTGTCCTTCAGGGCTCTCATTTGGACAGAGTCTTCCCCATTGAGTGGGGTGCAACTCTCTTGCTTCAAAGTGAGGTTGCGTTCTGCTTAGCGGGGAGACCACTCTTCTCAAGTGGCTTAGCGTTGAGAGAAAGTTAGTTCTATCAAGAATTTGGCTTACTCCTGTTCGTCCTCCAACCCAGTTTCCTGTAGCTAAAGCGTGAAGTAAACCATTCGTTATTACATCAGCCCGTACTAGAGTCTCAAGCTTTATTTCACGGTTCCTGCTTCGAATACGCTCAAGCTGATATTTCAGGTCTTTCACAAATTGCTTAAATACCGCTCTAAACTGCATCGCGAGAAGCGTTCCTGCTAGCTTGAGTCTTTTATTAGCGTAGTGATCCTTATCATCAGGCTTACGCCTATGGAGCGCTAACTCGAGTACCCTTTCAGCCATCTGCCCCAGGAAGTAAGCCTTAGCGATCCTCGCGTCAGATCCTGTACCAAGGTGAGGAAGGAAAAATTGATCTAGGACCTGTTTAGCCCTCTCAATTCGTGCCTCTCGTGGTTGTCCTATGGCTATTCTCGCACCAATATAATCTAATGCGTCTTCGACACTACCAATAGCAGCTGACTGGTTGAGGGAGGGTATTAGCTCCTTCCTTATCTCAGGGTCTCCTGATACTGCATCCATTATTTGCTTGTCCGTCGTTAGGCCCAAGGCCATCATTAGGATCGTTAAAGGAACTTTTGCTCCGAGATATGGGAAGGATACGTAGAGTGTGCCGTCTTTATGCCGCTCAACCGTTACAGGAACTCTGTACCCTGTAGTTGCTGAGAAGACTTTCGCTACATGCGTTACTGAAGACCCACTCTTTCCATAATCAATTAATATTCTATTAGTGGCTAGATCCTCCTGGATTACAAGTACTCTCTCTGACCCATTTATTATGAAATATCCTCCGGGATCTTTGGGGTCCTCTCCAGCAGCTATTAGCTCCTCTTCGCTCATTTTCGACAGATAACATCTTGAGGACTTAACCATTATCGGCATATGACCTATGTACACTCTCACGGGCTCCTTTTCCACGTTATCTATAACAAGTGACATTGTGAGGTACATTGGCGCAGCATATGTAATGTTCCTTATGCGAGCTTCTTGAGGAAGAATCTCACTTTCGGAACCGTCAGCTTCCCTTACTCGGGGATACTCTACCTCTATTTTGCCGAGCTTAACGTAAAAACCTGGGGTACTCGTCTCAACAATCCCCTGCTCATCAATTATTTCTTGGAGCTTATTCTCTATGAAATTATTAAAGGAATCTATATGTTGCTTAACTAATCCTCTCTCCTTTAGAAAAGCTTTAACTAACTCCCATCTATCCTCAGAGGATATCTTAGGGGAAGACCTTGCATGTTTACTCACAGACCGCACCCCCTAGCCTGGTATCACAAGTCTTAGGGCTATAGCTTCACCCGCAGTGGGACTCTTTCGTACGATCAGTATCACATCTCCTGGCTTAGCTCCCACGGCTTTGGCTGCAGGATCAGAAGACAAGATCCAGGGAAGCTCGGATATTCTTATATTTAGATCTCTAAGTATTCTCTTTGCCTCCTCCTTTGTGAGCTTTATATGTTTAGGCACATATTCGTGATCTAACACGTTAAATTTCCTACCCATACCCTACACCAGAAGCTTATGATCCTATACTGAGACTAAGCCTTCTCGCCTCAACCTTATAAATATTCCTCTATAAAATTTTATCTATATACCTAACTATAATATATACTTTGCCCAGTCACCCTAAAATGAGTAAGCTTTTAATATCTGGTTCTGTGATAAAAATTTGTAGGGGCCGTCGTCTAGCTTGGAAGGATGCCAGCCTGGGGCGCTGGTAGGGGGTACCCCCAGTAGGGTCCCGGGTTCAAATCCCGGCGGCCCCATGGCTCCACTTCTCATGTAGCGCCAAGCAAGTAACGTTAATTCACTCTTTAAGCCCAAGATTATCAAGAAACTCTATGGGATCAAATTCCTTGAGGTCCTCGTATCCTTGCCCCACTCCTATGAATATTAGAGGTTTTCGAGTTGCATAGACTATGGATATCGCAGCGCCTCCTTTAGCGTCCGCATCCATTTTCGTCAAAACGCTCCCATCCAAAGGCACTGCTTCATTAAACTTCAGTGCTTCATCAAACGCATCGTTACCCGTTAATGCATCGCCTACAAAAATGACAAGATCGGGATTAGCTACACGGTATATCTTCTTCATCTCGTTCATCAAATCTACATCTGTTTGCATTCTTCCTGCAGTATCTATAAGAACTACATCTATTCCCCGACTCTTCGCGTGCATAATCGCATCGAAAGCAACGGCAGCAGGATCTGCTCCATACTCCTGCTTTATCACCTTCACACCTACTTTCTTAGCGTGTTCCATTAATTGCTCTATTGCGCCTGCCCTGAAGGTATCGCTTGCCGCTATGACCACACTATATCCCCTCTTTTTTAGTAAATAGGCTATTTTGGCTATCGTGGTAGTTTTACCGTGCCCGTTCGGCCCTACAAACAACACAACTAACGGTTCTCCTTTCCTTCTTTTTTCCTCAGCCTTTGCAATTAAGTCCAACTTTCCTGCATATAGGAAAAGCTCCAGCAAGACCTCTCTGAGAAGCCTCCTTATTAAACGTCTCTTCTCGGAAAAACGCTCCACTCTCAGTCCTTCAACCTTCCTCTTCAGATCCTCTACGATATTCTCAGCTACAATGAATGCTACATCGTTCTCGACAAGAGTAAACACAATGTCGTCTCTATACTTCTCAATGGTCGCTTCATCAAGCTCCGAAGTTGAGAGAAATTCAATGATCCTTTCCAGTCCTTTTTTAAACCTCTCGAACATCAACTGATCCTCTTCTTGAAAGTTGATGATTATTAGGGTGCGCGACTTAATGATTGAAGAATTCCTCTAATTTTCTCCAATTCTCCCAATACGCTACTCAACTGGTTACGTAGATTTCCTAGCTCCTTAACTACCTCATTCCTCCGCACCATGAGGTGCTCTACAGCCTCCTCAGGTTTCTTTTCAAGGAAGACGTTTGCCCCCACGCCTAGCAACACCTTATCAACTTCCTTTATTCTAGCGAAAACATATACTGAGCTACCTATGGGTACTAAAGTATCCCGCTCACTATCCATTTTACCTATTTCTTCTACTACACTAATAGTGGTCGTTAACTCATTGTATAGGGTTTCTAATAGCTTGAGCCTCTCTTCAAGTTGCCGAGCGAGCTCTTCGAGAAAACTATACCTCTCAATTAACTGTTGTATTTGTTGCGATACCCTACTTCTCTCCATTCCCAACCTACCGTTTATAGTAGTATACTATTTTGTCCAAGCTAAGAAGTTTTCTAATGTGGTCCCTTTCCACATCTTCAGGTTTTATCTCCCTGATCTCCTCTATTTTTATATGTCTTCGCCTAAGCTTATGACGTGAACCTAACTGGGAGTACACTTCCTCAAGCACGTGCTCGGGTTTCAAACTGGTCATTTCTATTACGAACTTTCTCCACTCATCACTTAGCCTCATCCTTCCCTTAACCCTGTAAACTTTAACCTCCACAGCCCGTTCCCCCCGGCACTTAATCAGAAATCCTCCTTTCTAAAATTCCCGCCTTTTTAAAAGTTTAACTTTACCCTGAATTGTAGAATTGTGTTCCCAGAGCCCTCCAGACAACATGTTCTATTCTGCTCAGTATATCTTCTTCCAGAGTTCTGTTGAGTCCGCTTAAATGTTTTATAGAAAGCTCGATAGACGTCTCTCTGAAGAAGAGACGTAAGAGATACTTATCAGGCTTGAGTTTTCCTCTTATTTCACCATAATCATATGTGTAGTTGACAGTAAGTAGGAAGACTATGTCCGCGATTTTCTGTGCGGATAGGCAAAAAACGTCTGAAAGGCGTACCTCACGCCACTCATTCTCAGACTGAGAAATTTTCAGAGAAAATTCCCTAATGGCTTTCACGAGCCTTTTCCTACCGGAAACGTATGTAAAACACTCCTCCCTAAGGCCATTAAGCGAGTACAAGGCCTTTAAGAAGCTTATTCTAAGTCCTAGAGAATTCTCTGAGACGTTATAGATCCTCTTGACCCAAGACATAGGCACATTATCGTCGGAAAGCATAGATATTAAACTTACTTCACAAGTACCTAGATATAGTGTTTAAGATGACCCTCTTAAAATGCGTAAAGTGTCAACGTACTACACAGTTCACGTGGACTCTGACAAGTGAACCTCTTTGCAGGAGACATTTCTTAAAAAGGTTCTATGATAACATAAAAGTTTTATTATCATCACCCGTCCTAACCCCCACTTCCACAATAAAAATTGTATTTAACGGCTCCCTTGCTTCAAAAGTCTTACTTCATGCCATCTGTGAAATAGAGAAGCCGTTCCCGAGCGTAAGAATAGTAGTTCTAAAGGAAGAGGGCTTGGACGTTGATCCGCTCCCGCGTGACAGAATTCTTCTCGAGGAAGAGAACATACCCAAGCTACCCTCAGAGCTTTTTGAGATGATGGAGCAGATCTTCATAAAATACGTCCTCCCCCTTAAGAAATCCGAGCTAGTACTCCTACCGCTTACAATAGAGGAATATGCAGCGGCTTTAATATACCTGCTCCTTAATAAAAAGTACAATACTTTAAAGTACATGGTAGCCCACCCGAAGTTGAGATTCCCTCTAGCAGGGCTTTTCTTGAACGATATCATCAACTATGCAAAGATTATGGGTATATCATCAAAGAAATATTTCACAGTGGAAAGGAAGGGTCTATTCAAATGGATACTGTATCTTTTAGAGAAATCTTTTGAGACGTCCCCAACGTCTCTTCACTCCATACGGTCATTCTTTGAAAATATTTTCACCGAGAGCACCTTCAGCAATTACGCTTAAATAAAGGGGTAGGGGATTATTATACGGGGCCGCGGGTAAAGCCCTGGGGGGCTGGCCCTCCCCTGTGACCGCAAATCGGGCCATACGGCGGGGGGCGTTAACTCCCTACTCAGGCTCCCCTCTTCACTGAGGGAGGGAGACCTCTGTGGGTATGAACTCCGGTCCCACGGGGTTGCCGGCGGGTAGCAACACCTCTCGTAGGAGAGGCGCCTACCCTTGCCGCGCCGTACCGGGTTAGGCCCTGGCGGGAGCAGCCCTAGGCGCGGACGGCAACGTTCGTGGGGTGCCGGAGCAGACCCACATGTCTCCTAACCCTCAGTGAATGGGAGTCGAGGTAGGGGGGACGCCGCGGCCCCCTTAATCGATGTTGGAAGGCATAAAATATGCCCAGTGAGAGAGTTCTGCACTGGTTTGGAGTACTCTTCTTATTAGCTGCTTTGAACGATGCTATAGACTTATTGAATATGTTCTCACCCTTGGTTGAATTCCTCCTCGATGCAATGATAGCTATTCTCCTTCTACTTTCGCTTAGAATACTAAACCCTCTTCTCTTCCTTATAGCAGTACTGGATGTACTACCAAGAATTGATTTCGCGCCCTTTTGGACCCTTTATGTAATATACTTATATGTATCAAAAATGGAAGAAAAATACCGGAAAGGAGAAGGGAGAAAACCTGTAAGAAAAATAAGGGTAAAAGTTGAGTAGGGTTCAGGAGAGAAATCTTACTCCGGTAAATTCTTCAACCTTCCTTGCGAATCTTGTCCACCAGTCTTTTGCTGCCTCCTTCTTATCCTCCTCAAATCTCTTGGTCCACTCCTCATTACCGTACTCTTTTGCCGCCGTTGCCAGTAGATCTATCGTCCTCTCACTATCCCAGAATACGGGGTAGGCTCTCGCCTTTACATTATACTCAAGTATCCTGGAGTACGTTCTTTTGTAGTGTTCGGCCAAGTTTACCTTAAGATTGTAGGCCTTTTCATACAGCTTCTCGATTATCTTTTCAGCCCATGCCCTATGGAATCTACACACACCCCCATCATCACTGTAAAGTTCTTTCACAGCCCTTTCAAGCGCAGCAGCTGCATAGCTCTCGGGATCATGAAAGACTCCTGAGTACAACGTCCAGTACCGTCCAGAAATAACTACTGGTGCAATTAGCCCAGGTGTCCAATAAATGTTAGGTGTGATGTGTCCTTCCTCACCATAGGCTGGATATACTGCTAGATCCTCAAACTTCACTCCTATCTTCTTCACTCTTTCACTAAACCTCTCATCAAGTATTTTACAAGCCTTCCTTAATCCCTCCCCTATAATTCTAAGTATTTCATTCTCCCCATAGGCCATTTTTCTAGCCAATTCAACTATAAGCTCAGCATTCTTCTTCGAATATTCGACTTTGTAGTTATACGGGTTGAATTCTGGCTTCTCCTTCAAACCGACTTCCTCTGGCTTTAGTAGCCCTTTAGTAATTACCTCGAAAATCCATGCCACAACGTTTCCGAATTCTATAGCGTCAAAGCCCATACTGTCCACGGTCTCTACTGCTATATCAGCTGCATGTAGCTCGAAGACCCCACTTTGAGGACCCATTCCCTCGTAGGGCTCGTAATCCACCTTGTAGCCCTTCCTGACCTTCTTGCAGGTAACAATACAGGGTTCACCACACGTTTTCCAAGTTTTTGGCTTTATGGACTCCTCATTAAATGGCTTCCAGAAATACTCCATTATCATCTGGTGTAATTTCTCTCTAAGATCCCTAGGTAGATATATCATGTTCCAGTTAAACATTGGTGTGCGGACTTTAAGAGA
>QMSC01000024.1 GCA_003649515.1 Thermoprotei archaeon
ACTCTGAAGACTGTTGCCCAAAACATCCGTTTAGGAGTGATCTTAATGCGAGTGATCCCTAGTCTAGCGTACCAGAGCGTTTCGTGACCAAAGGGGTTGAAGTAGGACTTAAACCACTTGAACCAGGACTTTGGATGAACGCTCCAGAAGTGCCACGTAAGGTCATTAAGTAGCCAGACGATAAGAGCGCATTCTAGGGCTACTGTGAGTCCCCAGGGTATGAAGGGCAAAATATAGAGGACTGCTAGGAATGCATGATATGCGTCTCGGGGAACGCGCTCGCTACCCCATAGCTGAGATATCTTCCTGAGCCTCCAAAAGCTGCGAACCCAAAGTAGGGTTTCAAATACATTAATTATCTGAGCGTAGAGAAACGTGTATATGACGATCTCTATCAAGAGCATTCCCGTGGGAGTCTCCAAACCTATTACGGGGTAATAAACTTTTCTCAGAGGTAACTTTAAGGGCTCTAGGTCTTAACTCCGAGGCTAATATCATAGGCATTAAGACAGGACTTTTGAAGCGAATCTCTAGAATTTCTAGGAGAGTCTCTCGCACTCTTGGATCAACCTCCTCAATTTGTCCTGTATATCGGAAAAACTCGTGTCAGCTATCATAGTAATGGCTTTAGGATAGACCTCAACTATGTACATGCTGTAGTCCTCCAGCTCCACTTCCAAGTACATGAACTCTACCCTAGTGTCGCTAACATAGGCTCCTCTACCGTACTTTAAGACCCTACAGCTTCCGAAGGCTTTGCTCACAAGCCTGGATAGCTCTTCCTCTTTCAGATCCATTAAGACGTTTAGGATTTTAGGGTCATATTCCTCCATCTCGGCTATCGCGTACACTCTTCGAAGGTTCTTGAATTCATAGATGCTGAGCTTCACGGCATGCTATTATGTATTAAAAGGGATTATAAATTGTGCTCATCTCAGCGTATAGGATAAATGCCGTATCTTCTCCTCGCTTCAAACATCGCTAGGACGTTTTCTAATGGATGATGAACTTCCACGACGTTGCTTGTACACAGTATGTATCCTCCACCGTAGGCCGCTTTCTCAATGCACTCCTTAGTGCTTTCGTAAACCTGCTTGGGAGTGCCTCTGTGCAGTAAGTCTATGCTTACGTTACCGCAAAGACAGATCCTGTCTCCATAAAGCTCTTTAACCCTTCCTAAATCCATTCCAGCTGTAGGGTCGATTGAATGTAAAGCATCTATTCCAGTCGAAACTAAATCCTCTATTATTGGCCATAAGTTTCCATCTGTATGCTTGATGTATAGTGCTCCAGCCCTGTGCACGGCTGAGACAAGCATTTTAAGGTACGGTATCACCAGTTCCCTAAAGTCTCTCGGATGAATGAACGGACCGCTATTAGTACAATAATCAGCACATCCCACAATTACATCAGCACCAGCTTCTATTTGCGCTTTCGCGGATTCTATGTTCTCACGAATCCTTTGCAAAAGTTCTTTCTTCAGGTTATCCCTATCCCTTTTCATTCTCTTAACCAGCCTAACGAAGTCCGGTATTTTCCCGGGTATTCCTAGGGTCCCATCTGCAGACCCCACGATGGCGAATTCTGGGGCTATTTTCCGGGCGTATCTCACTCCCTCAACGACGTCATGTACCGCATAGATCCTTATAGCATCATATCCCAGCGAACGGCAGACGTCTACTATAACCCTTATATTGTGTTTAAGGATCTCCATTCCCTTGCCTTTCCTAACATATTCCTCGTAATCCTCGCCCTTGATCACTCTCCGCCCAATGACTTCCTCAGCTTTCTGAAACTCTAGTTCAAACATCGGAACCCTGTCGGGTTCCTCCAGAAGCACAGCTTTTAGAAACCTTTCTCTAGGCTTCAAGACAAACCCCACACATTTTAGCTTTCTCCCATATTTAACCCATTTGCAGGTGAATGTTTCAGGGCCTTCATCCAACGTCCTAATATCTGAATTTCATGGCGATTAGCGAGTGAAGATATGTACTAGCTGTCCTATTTAACATCTAAAATTAGCTTCACATCTAGAGGGCGCTGCGCATGAACGTTCACGTCAGGCTGGTTTCCTTGGACGATACCAGAGGCATTACCGAAGTACATTGCTCCGACGTGGACGAGTGGTTTAAGTGGGTAAATGGCAAGCGTGTTGAAGCTGAGTATGAGGAACTTAGCATAGAGGAACGCTTTGAACACGGAGGCCCATGGATGAGCGTTGAGACGTGCGCGATACATCTAAACTATGTCCTCACTTCAGGACAGTACCCCCTCGTGGCAGAGCTTGAGGGAAAGGTCGTTGGAGAACTAGAGCTCTACATAGGCGAGGAGAGGAGCGTACTGGGTAAAACTGCATTTATAGATATACTGGTAGTTCATAGGGACTTCAGGAGAAGAGGTATTGGAAGGGCGCTAATCAAAGAAGCCCGGAAGCTAGCGTTAGAAAAGAAGTGTAATACCCTGAGCGTATGGCCTGATAAGAGAGCCGTGCCATTTTATAAGAAATGCGGTCTAAAAGAATTGGCCTATGAAATAACGTATATCGTTATAGACCTAAGTGCCAGATCTTGGAATGAAGGGGGAGAGATTGTGGAGAGATTTCCTGAAAGTTATGAAGCCTTAAAAGAGTTATACTTCGTGTCCCCGAGAATCGAATCAGCTTATACGGTATGGCTTAAGAGCCGCTGGTCCTTCGCCGTCAAGGAAGCGAGAATCACATGCGATAGTGGCTACCTTCCTGAACGATCAATGGCGTTTATTATTGAGAGCTTGTGGCGCAGGAGGAAGGAGGCGAGAGTGATTCTATGGGTGGGCGATGAAAATGAAGCTCCTGCGGCAATGAGCTACGTATGTGGTAGGGCAAGGGCTAGGGGGTTTGAGAAGCTTCATGCACTCATTGAAACGAGACTTTTTGAAAGCGGTATTAAGGGAAGAGTTCCTTGCGAGGTTAAAGGAAGGGAAGTAGTTTTAATGGAGAGACTGTAACGTATTGCATTAAGCGGACTTGAAGTACCGATCGATTACCCGAGAGGCCCGGTATTGAAGGTTATTTTTGCCTTTTAAGCTCATCGAAAACCCATTTTAACCCCTATCTCAATACTTAATTTTAACAATGTAAAGAATCTCATGGGCAAGTCACATGAGCTTAGTAAAGTATCTTGAAGGGGCTGAACTTTCAAGGTTTCACTACTTCTTATTAGCGCTGTCCTTCGCAGTATATGGTTTCACCGCAATGAACGTCATGCTAATTTCCGTCTCCCTGCCTAAAATATGCGTTGAGTGGCGTTTAGACCCAGTTACTACTGGGTACATGCTCAGCGCAGGCTTCATTGGCATGTTTATAGGTGCTATAAGCTCTGGCTACATCTCGGATACGATCGGTCGCAAAAGAACGCTGACGATCATGGTTGCAATCGCCTCCGTATTCACGGCGCTAAACGGCGTAGCCCAGGACGTAGTATCGTTATCCCTCTTGAGGCTCATAGCTGGAATAGGGCTCGGAGGAACTCTCCCAATACCAGGAGTCTACCTTTCAGAGTATCCCCCTGCAAGATATAGAGGGCGCTTTGTAGGGATAGTCGAAACGGCATGGGTCTGGGGAGTACTGCTAGGAATATTCTTCGGGTATATAGTCATACCTGAATACGGTTGGAGAGCGTCGTTCGGTATAGCGTTAATACCCTTGGTACTATTACCTATAATATTATATTATATGCCTGAATCGATAAGATATCTCGAGAATAAGGGTAGAATTCAGGAAGCTGTAGGGATACTTAAAAAATATGGGCTCGTTAAAGGAGAAATAAAGGTAGAGGAGGGAGCTGTCAAGGTTAGGAGACTTTCTCTGAGCAAGGCTTTCAAGAGCGTTTGGAGTAAGGCTTATAGGAAGAGGACTATAGTTCTCTGGGCTCTCTGGGCTTCCCTGGTGTACACATACTACGGAATATTCCTGTGGCTTCCAGCTTTCTATTACACCAAACTCGGGTACAAGATAGTTAAGACCCTATGGTGGGTTCTGGTCGTCACGTCCGCACAAGTACCGGGATACTACAGCGCGGCTTTGCTACTAGACCGGGCTGGTAGAAAGCCAATACTAGTCACGTATTTAACCGTTGCTGGTATTGCATGTCTCCTTATGGCTACGACTACGGAAATAAGCTTGATATTGGCTTACAGTATCGTTATATCGTTCTTCAACCTAGGGGCTTGGTCGGCGCTATACACGTATACTCCTGAGCTTTACCCAACAACTATTCGAGGTACTGGGTCGGGACTAGCAGCGAGCATTGGAAGAATAGCTGGTATACTCGCTCCAACGTTCACCGGAATTCTAATGAAGATTGCTGGAGGGAGCCTTATAGGGGCCTTCATAACCTTTGCTTTAATACACATAGCAGCTGCGCTCGTAGTCCTCCTGTTAGGCGTGGAGACTAAAGGTGTGAGCCTCGAAATATTATCTCGCGAAGAGGCTTAGTAGTGTTTATTGGAAAATTTCAAGGAGTTCAGCTTACATTTATAAGCTCATCAGCTGATGAATATTTGTGGTAAAGGCCATGAACAAGCCTAGGATAGGTGCACAACTGATCATTTGGAGGGGACGTGCTGCCAAGGAGCTTCCCAAAGTTCTTGATGAGGTCGCCGAAATAGGCTTTGAGGGTATAGAAACTTCGGTTAACATAATATCGAGTTATCCGAATGCCGGAAAGTTGCTAGAGGATAGGGGACTTAAGTTAATAGCTCTTCACCTGGGAGTTAGTGACGAGAACGTCGCTAGGAAGGGTCTAGAAATATTGCAGGAGCTTGGTGGGCTTTATCTAACATTCAGCGGTGCAGGGTTAAAGGAAAAAACTGAGGAGAAATACGTTGAACACGCACGTTTCCTTTCTAGGATAGGTGAGCTCGCAAAGGATTATGGAGCACAAGTGTGCTACCATAATCATGACTACGAAATCGTAGACGATGCTTTCGGCATGAAGATAATTCTTCGGGAAACGAGCCCGGATTTAGTTAAGCTCTGCGTCAACGTCTACTGGGTTAGACATGGAGGAATGGATCCGGCGACATTTATCAAGGAGCACTTAGATAGGATCGCTTACCTACACTTAAAGGATGGAACGGAAAGGGGCATAAAGGAGAAGTCTCCTGAATTTACGCCGCTAGGACAGGGATGCATAGATTTCAAGCCAATTATAGATCTGTGCGTTAAAGCTGAAATGAAGTGGCTTATTGTAGAGCAAGACAGGACTGAGGGTGACCCCAAGGAGTGTATGCTAGCAAGTAGGAGGTATTTAGAGGAAGTTTTTAAGCTCTAAACGTTAATCCATTCCACAATTTTATTACCACAACCATAAGCTATAGAAAAATATTTACTTTATACGAAATTTAATTCTGCAATGATAACCAAAGCAGTTATTCCTGCAGCAGGACTTGGAACGAGATTGCTGCCAGTCACTAAGGAGACTCCTAAGGAAATGCTCCCAATATACGTGAGATCTAGAGATGGCAGGGTGCTGTTGAAACCGATCCTTCAGGTAATTTTCGAGAACCTATTCGACGCTGGATTTAGGGAGTTCTGTTTCATAGTAGGTAGGGGGAAGAGGGCTATAGAAGATCACTTTACGCCGGATTACTCATTTCTAGATGAATTAGAAAGGAGAGGGAAGCTCAACAGCGTTAGGGATCTTAAGGAGTTTTATCGAAGGATAGAGAAATCCACCATCGTTTGGGTGAACCAGCCCTTTCCTAGGGGATTTGGTGATGCAGTTCTTAAGGCGAGAACATTTGTAGGTGACGATTGCTTTCTCGTACATGCAGGCGATGCGCTGGTCTTCTCTAATAATAACGATCATCTAAGCGAACTCTTAAAGCTACAATCTGAGTACGAGCCAGAGTCCATTTTCTTACTGAAAATCGTGGATGATCCGCGTAGCTATGGAGTTATCGAGGTTGAGGAGGACTATGGGGAAGTCGTTAAGATCAAGAATATAATTGAAAAACCGGAAGTGCCTCCTTCAAAGCTGGCTGTCATACCAATATACGTCTTCGACCCGATAATTTTCAAAGCCCTTAAGAACACTCCTCCTGGTAAGAGAGGCGAAATAGAGCTTACTGACGCTATAGAGAAGCTCATTAAATGGGAGCTTAAGGTTTACGCCGTGAAGCCAAAAAAGGGACGCGTGTGGATAGATGTAGGAACGCCAGAAAATTACTGGATGGCATTAAATATAAGCTACAAGATTGCCAGGGAGGGAGAATAGGTTCATGAGGGTCTACTCCGCTCCCGGCAGGGTGAATATTCTCGGAAACCCTACGGATGGACTTGAAGGGGCTTATGCCGTAATATCCTCCGCCATAGACTTAAGAGCATACGTTTACTTCGGCGATAAGAGCCCCGATGACCCTTTCTCAGATATAGACCCTGGAATAGCAAGGGTGTTTAGAGGTTTTACAGAAGTTCTCAAGAGGTACTTTCCTAAAATATACGGAGAATTCACTAACGACAGTCCAAGGGTGAACGTTCGTACGGAAATACCGAAGGCTTCAGGACTTGCGAGTTCCACAGCGCTAGTTGCAGCCTTCGCCTATGGATTAAGGGATCTGTACAGCCATTCCAAGGAGGTTAACGATTACGTTCTCGCCGAGCTTATTACAAGGGGTGAGCGAACAGCGGGAATAGAGTGCGGGTACGCTGATCGATACGTCTCCGTTATGGGTGGACTAGCGTACATGGACTTTAGGGGCAAACTCTTTCATAAACCGCTTTTTGAAGAGCCCTTCGCTACGTACGAGAGGCTGGATCGCATAGTATCCTACATTCCGCTCTTAATAGTCTACCTAAGCATTCCGCGAGACTCCGGTGCAATTCACAAGGTATTTAGACGGGCTTACTTAAGGGAGTACATGTTATGGAGAAAGGGGTTAATTGAGCGGAGCGAAGCCAAGATCCTAAACGCGATGAAGAGAGTTGGTTTAACGGCGATCGAAGGGAAAACAGCTTTACTTGAGGAGGATTGGGAGACCTTTGGGAAGCTCATGAACATTAATCATAAATGGGTTAACTATGCCATGCGCCTTGCAGGCTTTAAGGACGGTGCGGGTTACTATAACAATGCCGTGATAAGGTTTGCGTTGAGGAAGGGAGCTCTTGGAGCAAAGCTCAGCGGTGCGGGAGGTGGTGGGAGCGTTTTAGTCCTTACCGAGCCGGATAAAGAGGACGTAATGAAGAGGGAACTAGAAGGATATTTAAGAGAGATCGGACTAAAGTCAGGGAAAGTATTTAGATTCAAAATTTCAGAGAAAGGTACATGTAGGATTTCGTAACTTGACTAACTCATCTTAATTAACATTTCTTAGCCAGGTGAAAGAGAATATTGGAAATTTGAAGAAAACTTCTAACTAGCGGTTGTAGAGTCCTCGCTCTTTGAATATCCTTAAACAGTCCTCGACGACTTCTTTTAAATGCCTGTTCGCGTTAACCGTTACAAGTATTCCTTTATCCTCATAGTACTCTATGATGGGCTTAAACTTCTCCTCGTACTCTTTAAGCCTACGTCTGATGACATCAGGTCTATCGTCCTCGCGCTGATAGAGCTCTCCTCCACATATGTCGCATATTCCAGGCTTTTTAGGAGGCATGAATTTTACATGGTATATTGCTCCACAGTTCTTACAGATTCTCCTTCCGCTAAGTCTTTCGATAATGGTCTCTACTGGCGCTGCAAAGTTCACGGCTAAATCTATTTTCGTAATCTCATCCAGAGCCTCTGCCTGTCTTAAGGTCCTTGGGAATCCATCAAGTATGAACCCTTTCTTACAGTCAGCTTGTTCAAGCCTTCTTTTAACGACTTCAATTACTATTTCATCAGGAACAAGTTCGCCCCGTTCAACGTACTGCTTAACAACTCTACCAAGCTCTGAGTTCTTCTTTATCTCCTCTCTAAATATGTCTCCTGTCGATATATGCGGTATGCCGAGGATCTTTGAGATCTCAGTAGCATAGGAGCCCTTGCCAATTCCAGGAGGTCCGAGAAATACGAGCCTCATAGGCTTCGCCTCCTAAGGTATGGCGGATAAAAATAAATAATTATCGGGTAGTTAGAGAGTTCCCGATAGTTAGGGTGAGTGCTATTCTCTGAAAGTCACAGGAAGTCTTGAAACGCTTGAGGGCGAGTTTCCCTGCGTTTATCAGGGATTAAATAATAGCTTTTCATAACCTAAGCTTAAAATTTAATAACGTAGCTAGGATAATAGAGTTAGGTGACATTATGCCTGAGAAGGAAGTCACGTTTAAGACTGAGCTTCTCAAGGAGGAGGTCTTTAGAAGATTCTGTAGACTATTCACATCACTGGGATAGGATGTTAGAACGCATTTTGACACAGTTGTCGCGGCGATGACAAGGATTTTTAGCTAGGCTCTTATGATACTGGCAATAATATTCCTATGGCCAGCAGCTATCATATACTACCTCATGTTAGCAAGCATAGGGTTCCGAAACTGTAATCGTTTTCTGATTCAAGCTGTGTTTTCTGTATCTTTTTGAGTTCTCTTAGGGCTGTGATGTATGTTGATGTTGTGGTGAGAACTTATATGGTTTTCATATAATCTTGTCATCTTTTAGTGAAGCTTATTGACTATATCATCTGCTGAGTTTTATAACCTCTTAGATTTCTTTTATTTTTTAGAAAAATCTGTATCTTACATGCAAGCTTAATAAATATGTGTAGTTCACTTCTCTTGGAGGAAAGCTATGCCCCCTAAAAGGTTAGGGCATATCTGTCTGATGATCGCTATCGTTCTCCTGCTGATGCCGAAAATGCCTCAAACCGTGGTAAGTGGAGGTTTAGGATCGGGAGGTCTAGAGAATGTCGAGTTCATCTACAACCCCAACCCGCCACCTATTATATTGCCCATAGAGAGGTGGGGAAAGTACGGGATTATAGTTCGCAACCGCGGCTCGACGCCTATCTCTCTCCGTTACGATGTCTTTTCGATATATGATGGAAAGGAGGTGGGCATAAGCCCGTTCCCTCAGCCGGGCATGATCTGCCTTCAGCCAGGAGAAAACCAGACAATATGGTACTTTCTAGACGTCAGCTATAGGACGGGACTTACACCTGAAAGCGCAGAAGTAGAGGGAGAGCACCATGTAAGAGTAAAAGTGGTGGTAGAGGATGCTGAGAACCCTCAGGATAGGAAGGAGTTCTACATAAACCACACAATTAAAATCGTGCCCCCCGATAAGTACGAGCCCAACGCTCTAATAGAGGGTTATGTCATTGACGCTGAGAGTGGTAAGCCAATACCCAATATCGAGGTTCGGTTCGAAGGAGCTCAGGGGATCCTGAGATATCAAACAATTACAGATGAGAAGGGCTACTACTCGATACGGTTCTATGCTCACAGATACTCGGATACAGGAGCGTACCACGGATACTGCTTAGTTGTGGAAACGTTTCGAAAGGCCCTATTTCCCAAGCCTGGAGAAAGAATATTCTATAACGTGACACTACCTCCACCGCCTCGGAGGTTGGAGGTTAAATACAAGCTAATAGCCAAGTATTCTACTGGCTACCCAATATGGCTTGCTGATCTCGATAAAAAGGAGCGTTATATAGTCTTCGCCAGCGGTCATCATACGATAAAGGACGTTGATCCGAGCAAACACGGCATATACTTCTTTGACACGAAAGGTAACCTCCTCTGGAGGTATCCGACCGAATACCAGGTCTGGGGAGTAGACATATCTGATGACGGAGAGTACGTAGCTGCCGCCTTCTTAACCATAGAGAAAATAGTTCTCTTCCATAGGAACGGCACAATTCTGTGGGATACTGAAAAACTAGGATACGAGCGCTTCGAATCCAGGGAGGTGAAGATAAGCCACAACAATAAATATGTCGCCATAGGGACCACCTTCGGCGATCTCCTGCTCCTGGACCTGAAGACAGGCAATCTGGTGTGGAAGGTCTTCCTACGAGGCCAGGTTAGATACATAACGTTCACGGCTGACGACTCAATAATCTACGCTTCAAGTGGGGACGGTTACGTGTACAAGATCTCAGTAGCGACTGGCGAAATCCTAGGACGAGTTTACGTTGAGGCGTGGACGCCGAGGTATAGCTTTACTTTTTCAGAAGATGGAAGATACCTCGCCACTATTAGCAAAGCCGGGAGGATATGTTTAGTCGATACTGAAACCATGAAAGTTCTCTGGAGCTTTGATACTCGAGGCGGAGGTCACTGGACAGCTATAACGCCCGACAATAGCGTAGTCCTTGCGGGAAGCGGAGGGTCCTACGGCCTGATAGCTTTTGATTTTAAGGGTAACGTCCTCTGGCTCGTGCCAGAAGTAACGGGCACTAGAGCGTTCATACTAAACGGCAAGTACATCATTATCGACAACAGGATTTTCGATTTTAGAGGCAACATTCTTCACGAGTTCAGGGAAATCCCCCGAAACGTTGACTTCATTTACGTAACTAAGGACAGCTCTAAGATAATTGCGATAGACGGGAACGGAACACTGTACATTCTGGAAGGGGAGATTAGGGAGCACGAGTTCGAGGAAAAACCTCCTGAGAAGCCCCCAGAAGAAGAGAAAGCTCCTCCTATAACGCTCATAAACCTCGAGGAAGTTCCTGAGGTGAAGCGAAGCTTCGAGGAAGCTCTTAAGGGTAGATTTGGTGGCGGAGGTTCAGAAAGCTTGAACTTCAAGGCGATGGTTGAGCTCGGCGTAACTTGGAAGAGAGTGGGCTTCTGTTTGCTGGACCTAAACTTCACTATAATGGATAATCAAGTTATGGCTTGTCAAAAAGCCGGAATGATTCTCCTAATAATTCTGGACATACCTGATCCGGGAATGCCTCCTGAGGAGTTCGCTAGACGGGCTGCAATGATCGTTGAGCGCTACGATGGCGATGGCGTAGACGATATGCCAGGCCTAAAGTTCCCAGTCTTGTACTATGAGATAATGAATGAGATATCTGATAGACGTGAGTGGACTTTAGAGCTCTATAAGGAGTACTACCTTAAGGCATATGAGGCCATTAAAAAGGCATGCAGCAAGTGTAAGGTTGCGCCCTCATCCTTCGTAGGACCTGATGAGAGGTACCTGAGGTTCCTCAAGGGGAGCCGCTTGAAGTTCGATTTCCTAAGCTATCATAGCTACACGGACTACTTAGATGTCGATAAGCTAATGGAGATCCTCAAGAAGTTGGGCTTCGAAAAGGTGGAGGTCTGGGTTACTGAATCCCAGTTCGGAGGACTTGAGAGGAGGCTTGAGAGAAGCGAGAAGGAGATAGCGGAAGCTCTAGTTAAGAGCTACGCATATGCCCTAGCCAGGGGCATAACTAAGGTATCTCCCTCCGAGTTAGAAGCTAGGGAACATTTCCCAGAGGGACTTAGGCACTCGTGCTTAATAGATGAAAGGGGGAGAAAGAAGCCTGCTTTCTACGCATATAAGACTTTGATCCGAATGGTAAACGGTTTTGCCGAAGCCCGCGTACTTTCAACAAATCCCTATGTAGTGGAGTTTACGCTAGCTAATGGAACGAAGATATACGTTGCTTGGGGTAGGGGGAGAGTTCCTCTAAAGGGCAAGGCTAAAGTAGTCAACACCTATGGTGACAAGGAGGAGATCGTCGAGGATATATCTAAATTTGAGCTAAGGGACAAGCCGGTGTACATAAAGATCCTCAAAGCTGAAGAGAAAAAGGAGGAAGAGAAAGTTACTGCTCCAGAGCAGCAGTTAAACCTCGAACTTTACATAGGCCTAGCAGTACTCGTAGCAGTTATCATAGCGATCGTCATAGTAGTCCTTAAACGTCGAGGTAGCGGTGCTTTAAAATAAGTGCTGTCTTAGGTTCCTTTAGGGCAGCGAAACTGTAACCGTTTTCTGTATTTTTGTGTTCTCTTAGTGCTACTATGTTTGTTGATGTTGTGGATGTCTAGTCCTAGATTTCTAGCTATTATTCTAGCACTTGTAGGCTAAGCATCTA
>QMSC01000025.1 GCA_003649515.1 Thermoprotei archaeon
AAACCTGAGGCCTCTAGGAAGCTCTCATTTGTAGGAGGATACTTGCTCATAGCTTCCTATGTTACCTACGTCTCCCTGTTTTGCGGCGGCATGATCCAAGTCCCCTATAAACTATTTCCTTTAATGTTCTTCTTCTTGGCTTGGGGCTTCCTCATAATGCTTATGACGATAGCACTGATAGTACAAGTAGCTCGTGAAGCTCAGGGTCAAAAGCCTAGGCAAACATTAGGGGAGGAGAAAGTTTAAGTTGTGATGGGACTAAAAGTAGCATACATGGTAAAATATATTCCGGAAAAGGTTAACATGTCTTTCAGTACTATTTTTAAAGATAAAACTTTTAGAAGAATACCTTTTCATTCAAGGGAGAAACCTGTGGGAAGATCCAAAAGCAGAGGATATACTTAAAGCCATTAGAGAGGGAGTTATAAAATGACTTGACCTACATTTCACAGACCTTTTAGGAAGATTCTACCATTTAACAGTTCCAGCAAGCTCTCTCGACGTTAAACCCTTTCATCTAGGTCTAGACAGGCACACAGCATCAGCACACCCAATAGCCTTAAGACTCATAGAAAGACACACCACGATACAGAAAACTACAACCTAATGTTTCTGCCCCCAGAAGCCTACCTCTATTTAGATGTGTGATAGCCTTTCGTAGACCTCCGCTTCCTTGAATAACTTTATATTATGCACATTCTCTGAGAGTACCATGTTGGCTAAAAGCCTACCTAGCTTTGATGTCGTTGTAGTTGGGGGAGGTCCTGGAGGATTTTCTGCAGCCGTAGCAGCGGCTCGTAATGGCTCTAAGGTCTTACTAGTGGAGAGATATGGTTTTCTCGGAGGAATGGCGACAGCAGGACTCGTAAACCCATTTATGCCATTTCATGTAAACTCAAGGGCTATTATTGGCGGAATATTACAGGAAGTTATCGAAAAACTCAGGGAAATGGGAGGGTATGACGATAAAACTAGAGCCTTCGACCCAGAGATTATGAAATACATATTAGAAAGAATAGCCTTAGAGGCGGGAGTGAAAATACTTTATCACACCTGCTTTCTAGATACGGTAGTTTCCGGGGGAGGATTTATAAGAGCTGTTTTGTTGCACAATAAATCCGGGATTCAAATGGTTGAAGCTAAAGTGTTCATAGACGGCACGGGGGACGGCGATGTTGCAGCGAGTGCCGGAGCTCCGTTCGAGAAAGGGAGAAACGTAGATGGATTGATGCAACCGATGACGCTAAACTTCGACTTGGCGAACGTTGATCAGAAAATGCTGCCCAGCAGAGAGGAGCTTAATAGGGCATACCGAGAGGCGAAAGCTAAAGGGGAGATAACTTGTCCCAGGGAAGATGTTTTATGGTTCTACACGACGCATGAAGGCCTGATACACTTCAATACTACTAGGATCATAAAAGTTGATGGAACGAACGCTGAGGACTTAACAAGGGCTGAAATAGAGGGTAGACGTCAGATGTTTGAACTAGTAAGCTGGCTTAAGAGAACATTTCCAGCTTTTAAGAATGCTTACGTAGTTAGATCAGGGCCTCAGATAGGTGTTAGGGAGACCAGGAGGATAATAGGCGAGTACATACTCACAGCTGATGATATCCTAACAGCAAAGAAGTTTCCTGACGCTATATGTAGGGGCGCTTATCCAATAGATATCCACAGTCCTACAGGGGAGGGAACTACGTTAAAATACCCTCCTTCAGGAGACTACTACGAGATCCCATATAGGTGCATCGTACCGTTAAACGTGGAGAATCTTCTAATCGCCAGTAGATGTATTTCAGCAACACATGAAGCCCATTCCGCTATTAGAATAATGCCTATAGTTATGGGAATTGGACAAGCGGCGGGGACAGCTACTGCTTTATGCGTAAAACTAGACACTACGCCTAGAAAGCTTGATGTAGGACTTTTAAGGAGAACTCTAAAGCAACAAGGAGCTATTTTGTGACTTGCTGAGAATCTCTAGTTCTTCCTCTGAGCCAGCGCAGGCAAATACTTATTAGCGCCGTGGGATGTTTTTATAAACATAAAGAGTATGGTGAGAAAGTAATTATTAACAATAGTTGTATTGACGCTTATATGCGCAACGACAGCTGTGTTTTACATATATCTACGGTTGGGGGGATGGGTAAGGAAGAGGAAACGGCTCCTCCAACTAGCGCGATTGGAGAGTACTATCTCCCATTATCCAAGCTGAAGGGCACTATGAGTGTTGAAGAAGCTATAGCTAGAAGGAGAAGCGTTAGAGAATACCTGTCAGAACCTCTATCAATTGAGGAACTGGCTCAGTTACTATGGGCTGCACAGGGAATCACCGACCCTAAGCGTGGCTCTAGGGCCGCGCCAAGTGCCAGCGCTACATATCCTCTTGAGGTCTACGTGGTTGTGGGCAAGAATGGAGTTAAGGAATTGTCAGCTGGAATCTATAAGTACAATCCGCTTAAGCACTCAATCAAGCTAATTAAGCAAGGTGATTATAGGGCTGATCTAGCCAAGGCTGCTCTAAGTCAACCTTGGGTCAATAAAGCTCCAGTAGTTATGGTCATTACAGCAGTTTACGAGAGAACGACGTCAAGGTATGGTGAAAGAGGTATTAGATATGTTCACATGGAGGCTGGTCATGTAGGTCAAAACATCTACTTGCAGACAACAGCCTTAGGTATGGGAACGGTAGTTGTAGGCGCCTTCTATGACGACATGGTTCGCGAGATCATTGAAGCTCCCAAGAAGGAGCACCCGCTTTACTTAATACCCATAGGAAAGGTAGCTAAACTTCACGAGCTAAGCGCAGAGGAGCTTGCCGAATACTATGAGAAGAACAGACGAGGTTAAGCATAAACTTCAGTTGATTAGCTGACTATAAACGCCTACTGGAAATTTTCTAGCTGTAGTAGTTTATATATGGGTGCCCACCCATTTAATCGGGTAATTTATGGCTAAAATAGCTTTCCTTGAGCTTGAAGGGTGGGAAGAGGATATCATTAAGTGGGAGCTCAGAGACCATGACTTAATTTTAAAGCATGAGAAAATCAGTGATGATATAATAGATGAGATATCCGATGTTGAGATGCTCAGCGTCTTCATATACTCGAAGATTAACGGGGACATTTTAGACAGACTTCCAAACCTTAAGGCTATCATGACTAGGTCTACGGGATATGATCATATAGACTTAGAGGAATGCAAGAAGAGGGGTATAGCAGTTTTCAACGTACCCGATTACGGCTCCAATACAGTCGCTGAATTCACATTCCTCTTGATACTCTCCCTTGTAAGGAAGATCCGTACAATCATGGAGGCAAAAAGCGGCATTGATGTTCACCTGGAGCTTAGAGGTCGTGACCTTAAAGGTAAGACCATAGGCATAATCGGTACGGGCAGGATTGGGAGTTATGTAGCTAAGTTAGCTCACGCGTTCGGTATGAGGATTCTAGCATACGACATCTATCCTAGGAAGGAGCTTGTAGAGAGGTATGGAGTTAAGTACGTTGACCTAGATACGCTCCTACGTAACTCCGACATCGTAACGCTACACTTACCCTATACTAAGGAAACACATCACATAATCAACAGGAACAACATCAAGAAGATGAAGAAGGGGGCTCTCCTGATCAACACAGCCAGAGGAGGGCTCATTGAGACAGAGGCCATCATAGAAGCCTTAGATAAGGGAATTCTTGGAGGAGTCGCGTTAGATGTTATCGAGGGAGAGTGGATCCTAGTTGAGGAAATGGACGTAGTGTACGGCAGGAGGCCATTCTCTGTTGAGGAGCTCAGAAAGGGTATAGAAGTGCACATACTAATGAATTATCCAAACGTGATTATAACCCCTCACATAGCTTACAATACTTGGGAGGCTTTAAATCGGATACTTGAAACGACGATAAATACTATTAAAGGCTTTCTAAGCGGTAAGGAGCTAAAAAATAGGATAATTTAACCTATCCTAATTCTAAATAACATTATTATTGTATATTTACTCAAACACTTGAAGGGTACCTCTAAAGGTTACCTCGAGAACCCTTTTCCTAGTGTAGCGCTTTTGTTTAATGATGTCGCCTATGACTTTAAATTCTTTGGAGGGTAGATGTAGCCTTGCTACAGCCTCCACCTCCTCGGGGACAGAGGCTCTAAAGTAGAAACTTGAGCTTCTATCCCAGCAGACCTCTATCTTTCCAAAGGGTGTGGGGATTCTTCCTTCAGCCCACTTTAAATCACAGTAATGAGGCTCTATGAGTACCTTCTTAAACCCTGGCTCTAAAGGTCTGATCCCGAGTATATACCGGCTCAACACGTAAACTGGACCAGCGCCCCAAGCGTGGCACCAGCTTCGAGTGATCCGTGTCCTTACAGGCCTTTTTAAAGTCTCCTTTGGAAAAGTCTCCCAACAGGTAGTTGCAGAGTACTTTATCATCATCCCCCATAGATGTTTGATAGTATTAAGCATTGTCTGGAAGAGTCCAGCCTTTGCTAAGGCTTCAAGGCCGAAGGATGCTGCAAACGGGCTTCCATACGTGACAAATCCTTCTGGAGGCTTGCTTAAATACTTCCTTATGATCCTTTTCCTAGCGCTCGTGGCGCAACCACAGAGGTATACTACAACATTTGTCTGCTGACTTATAACATTAGATAGCCTCCCATCCTCATACATGCTGTCTACATAGGCTTTCCTCTCTTCCGACCACAAGTATCTATTTATCGCCTCCTTTATTGTCTCTGCCTTCTCTAGGTACATTCTTCGGTCTTTTCCCTTACCGAGCACTTTTGCAATGTCGGCAGTTCTTTTAAGCGCATATACTAGCCAGGCGTTCAAGTGAGTTATCACGCCTCTCTTATGGATATCCATGGGGGCCCAATCAAGCATGTTCCATGCTTCAATAACGAGGAGGTTTTTCTCGTTTAAGTGCTTTAAGAAGTTGTCGCACGTCTTCTTCAAGTAGGGGTATATCTCCTCCAGGAACCGTATGTCTCCAGAGTGAATGAAGTATTCATAGCATGCTATCACCCAGAGAAGGCTCCAAGTTGCTAGGATGTTCTGCCATCCACTCGGCACCTGAGATTCGGGTAACGGTGATCTTCTTAACGAATCTGCTACGAGGAATAGGCATCTACGGGGCATGTCGAGCTCTCCGAAGGCGTAGTAATTTGAAAGCATCTGTACTCTGGCATCGCCAACCCAGAAAGTTTGCTCATAAGCGGGGCAGTCTATAAAAGTATCCAACATACAGAGCCTAGTTGAGTATCTGCACATGTCCCATATTTCGTTTAGAAGCTGGTCAGAACACTTAAATTCACCTCTGTAGGTAACGGGATAAGTGCTGACCAAACAACATACTCGATATATTCTCACAGGTCTATTGAAGTTCCTCAGCGTTAATAGCGCGTATCTGAAGCCCCTCCCAATGATCGAGCGGTACTTTTGATGCCCCTCCCTAGCCACATATCTAAGAGTATTGTTCAAGCCATCTGTGAACTGAATTTTCCCGTCAACTATTGCCTCAAAGAAGTTCCAGTCAAACACCGTTCCTTCAGGAGCATCAATTTCGAACTCTATAAAGCCAACAAGCTCCCTACCGAAATCTATGAGTACTTCAACGTCGACTCCTGGTTGAGGGTATATAACCGCATAGTCGGGCGTTGGGGTATATAGCGATTGTATGTTTTTAACCTCAGGCTTGTCCTCCTTAAGCTCTCTCTGAGTCGTTGTAATGCTATACACGTCAACCTCAGCTTCATGTTTGGGGAGCACGGGCTTCATATAATCGCTCAGAATCTCAAGGTCGGATATTTTCGTAGCATTCCAAGCCCTAGTAAAGGCTTCATGATCCCTCGTGTGAAAGGGTCCAATGGTTACCCAGTGGTAGTCGCCCTCAATCCAAGGAGTACAGAACTCCAACGGGACTGGAGAATCTATGATCAAATGTACGAACCATTCGTGGTAATTTCCTGATACGTCCATTATAAAGAGGTTCTCGCCCTCCTTTAACTCTGCTATCCACCACTCCCCTTCCCTTTCTGTGATATCTTTCCCGTTGACCCTCATTGGACCCTGTACACTGAACCACTTACTTCTATACGCGTGCTTTAGTTTTACCTTACAGGCTTTAGGAGCCTTAATACAGGTCGCTACTAGGGCTATAAAGCTTCCTGGATTTGCGTCCACCTTTCCTGGCAACAGGTTTGGCCTGAGATCGAATGTTTGGAAAATGCTCAACGGTTTTACAGCTCTAACGCGTAGAACTGCCACAGGATACGCGGGCTCTTCTGTTAGGAACTTTATGCCCCGTGGAACAAGAGTCTTCCAGGGCTCAGTACCCACGGGTCCAAGCTCAATTGCGTGCTCCCATCCACTGTCATCGAACTCGGGTTCCACCCACTTTTCGTCGAATCTCCTTGCATCGTAAACTTCACTCCAAGCTTGCTGGCAACTTATTCTGGGAGTTCTACGGGAATATCCCGGATGAGGATGTGTTAGCCAGGTTGAATCTGAGGCTATGCGGAACTTTTCACTATCTTCCATCTCAATCTCGAGCTGACATAACAGGCCACCTCTACCTTCTATGTACTGAAAAGTGGATATACCATAGTGTTGAACGAGAACTGCTATAACGTTCTTATCTCTCTTTAACAAGTGCTTAACGTCATAGGTATCGTATGCCTGTTTAAAGGGCCAACTGCGTGCAGGACCCTGCCCTATTTTAATGCCGTTCACGTACAGCACGTACCGGGAATCTGCGGTGATGTGAAGGAAAGCTTGTTTGGCGTTCTTAGGTAGGTTGAAGGTTTTCCGAAAACATAGATAGTAGTTCCTAGGAGCTACGGTGTTCTTCTCCCAAATCCACTTAGCCTTCCACTCCATAGTATATGCCCCAGACTCGGACAATTAAGTTCGAGTTCCTTCATTATCTTGTAGCTACCGAATACATTAACCTTCTAGCCTACTAAGAGATATATTCCTGCTATTACTAGGAGTATCCCGCTTACTTTCTTAAAGTACGGTGCCGATCTCTTACACGCTCTTACAGCTTTCTCCTTGGAAATCACTGCTAATGTGGCTACAAGTGTTGCAGGTGTAGCGAAGCCCAACACGTACGCCGTAAATGATGCCATCACTCCGACAATACCTCCGCTTGCAGCTGCAGTGAACACTATCATCAAGAAGACGGGTAGCGTGCAGGACAAGGAGGTTAGGGCGTATACTATTCCGTACGCTATGGAGAGAAGGAGAAAGTTTCGATTGGGCTTAAGTTCTGGAATGGGTATCGGGAAAAATACTTCTCTTGGCGAAATTGTCAACAACCCCAGTATTATTAACGTTAACGCCAACAATTGCTTAGTGATAGTGTATACGGCTAAATTCGCCAGTAGAATTGAAGGTATTAAGCCCATTAATAGAAAAACTAAACTCGCGCTCAAGCCCACAAGCAGACCTACTTGAAGTCCAGTTAGTACTGAGCCTTTGTCATCGCTCTTAAGCTGCATGAGATAGGCTACATAGGCTGGAAACATTGCTATAGCGCACGGTGAGAAGAAAGTTAAGACTCCTGCAGTGAAGGCCAGAGACAACAGCTCTATGCTCATTTTTCTCACTAAGCATTTATCCTTGACTGATGGCTTCGTCTAGCACTTTCCTAAGCTGATCTTCGGGAGTAACTCCACTAGCTCTGAACACTATGTACCCGTCCTTGTCGATAATTACTATCGTTGGGATCGCGCTGATACCGTACTTTATTGCAGCTTCATATGATTTTCCTAGAATCCATGTTATACCGCTAGCCTTGCCGTAGTTTGCAAGAGCTTCCAAACTTTCTCGCGGATCCACGCTAATGGATAGAAAAACTACTTTACCTTCATACTTAGGATGTATTCTCTTCAGTGTTAGTATCTGCTGTTTACAGGGACCACACCATGTTGCCATAAAGTCTATTAAGACTACTTGGCCTTTAAATGAGCTCAACTTGTACTTCTTACCCTGGATATCTATAAACTCGAAATCTGGTGCAGGTTTCTCCCTCTTCAATTCAGTCTCCAAACCCTTCAAGAAAGTATGCCATATAACCACGGCCAGCACTACTAAGAACACTACTGTTATCGCAAACCTGCTCTTCGAAACCCTACTCATGTTTCCACCAATTCAATAAAAGCTTCTCACCAATATTTTAGGGATCCTTGATTTATAATTTAGGATACAAAAACCTGCACCTATGGGTCTTTATTCCTAATGCACCTACCTACAGTCGTCTCTGCTCTAAGCATCAATCTTCAGGACAATATTTAAAATTAGTCCCTCCTTTCTTTGAGAGGTACTTAGCATGATTAAAGCTGTGGCTCTGGATATCGACGGCACTATTACAAATGAGAACGGCGTTATACCTCCGGAAGCCTGGAAAGCTATCAAAGAGCTGGAAGAGAACAGTGTACGAGTAATTCTGTGTTCAGGTAATGCTGCGTGTGTTCTGCTAGGTTTAAGGCGCTATTCAGGGGCAACAGGAGGCATAGTGGCTGAAAATGGAGGAGTAGTAGTATGTAACGGAGAGGAGCGCGTGTTGAGCGAGGATACTGAAATTCTCCGTGAGGCTAGAAGCGTCCTGCTTAAGGAGCTTCGAGGGATCATAGTGGAGTCATTACAGAACAGGTACAGACGTGTAGACTATGCCTTTAAACTGGTGAATGAAAGCTTAAGTAGACAGGAAGTGGTTAAGAGGATGAGGAAAGTACTCCTAAGACATGGTTTTGAGAACCTAGAGGTTTTGGACAGCGGCGTAGCTTTTCATGTCCATGTGAAAGGCGTAAGCAAGGCTGAGGGGTTGAGGGTCGTGGCAAGTTGCATGGGAATAGGATTAAATGAAGTAGCGGCTATAGGTGATAGCGAGACCGATATACCCATGTTTAGCATCGCTGGACTCAATATTGCTGTGGGAAATGCCGTGAATGAGCTTAAACGGGTGGCGCACATAGTCCTCGAAGAGGAATACTATAAGGGGTTCTTAAAGGCCGTTCAAATAATCTTAAGTTGCAATAAACTCGAGCTAAAGTGAAATATTTTTATAGCGTATAAAATACGAGGAGTCTTAATGTCCATCCTGAGCATTAGGATAGAGGATCGCGTAAAGGAGAAATTCCCAGAGATAGCATTAGCCTACACTATTGTTGAGGGCGTGCAAGTGAAAGCTACAGAGCCCGAAAAAGTGCTTTTCATGAGAAAGATTGAGGAAGAAATGCGGTCTAAGTACAATATTGATGAACTTAAGGGAAATCCCCTTATACGGGCTTACCGCGACTTTTACTGGCGCATTGAAATAGACCCCACCAAGCAAAGACCTTCGAGTGAGGCCCTTTTAAGGAGGGTCCTTCGCGGCAGGAAGCTCCCCCTGATAAATAATGTAGTTGATGCTGGCAACTTGGCTTCTCTTAAAACTCTCATACCCATAGGTTTATACGATCTGGATAAGCTTTTACCTCCTCTTGTCCTCCGATTCGCGAAAGAGGGCGAGGTATTCCAGCCAATTGGTGGTAAGACCGAGGTTTTAACGGAAAATCAGATAGTCTTAGCTGATGCTGAGAAAATTGTACATATTTTCCCTCATAGGGACTCCATTCAAACATGTATTCGAGAAAACACTAGAAACGTATTAGTAGTAGCCTGTGGCGTACCCAAAGTGCCTTCGAACCTGCTGAAGGAAGCCGCTAAAATTACGTCAAAGTATATCGTAATGTTTGCTGGTGGGAAGTTCGGAGAGGTGTTCTTAGTCACATAATGCGGAAATATATTTTCTTTCTAGTTAGTAGCACTAGGATGGCTATCTCTGTTTTGTGCCGGAAGGTGTACCAGGTCTAAGTGGAGTAAATAGCTTAGACGACGGGCACAGGTAACTGTTCCTTATCGGAGAGCAAATCCTCATAGAGTTTCTCAATATCCTCTACTATAATTTTCCAATCGTATTTCGTCCTTACTGTCTGTAAACCCCTTTCGATCAGCCTTTGTTTCAATGCCGGTTCATAGTACAGTTCTAGGACTTTCTCAGCTATACTTTCAGCACACACTCTCCTCAACAGAAGCCCATTTATCCCATCAATGATAATCTCTTTTAAACCTCCGGTGGAACTGGCTATTACAGGAACGCCTGAGGCCATGCCTTCAAGAGCAACCATGCCAAAAGACTCTCCGTAGATGCTTGGCATAATGAGCATGTCCGAAGAGCGGTAAAGATCAGGTAGATCTCTGCGGTTAACACTGCCCAGAAAAGTTATGAATTTACTGACACCTTGAATCTTGGCCCGCTCTATGAGCATGCCGTAGAGCGGCCCGCTACCAGCTATTACTAGCTTTACCTCAGGGACCTCCTTACTTATAATGGTCATCGCATCTACTAGTAAGTGCACTCCCTTTCGAGGAACGAGTCTGCCTACATATAATAACATTGGATCAGCACTGAATCTCTCCCTGAACTTCCTACTTCCCTCAGGTTTGAATATGCTTGTATCAACGCCGTTAGGTATTACTTCTATGCTTGCTTTAGGGGCAAAGGTTCGAATGAACTTCGCTGCCACCCTACTCACGGCTATGATCTTATTGACTTTTCTTACAATCATTTTGAAGGGAAAGGCTATTAATCCCAGTGTTTTCAAAATGCTGTCGTATTCATAGAAATATGCACTATGGTTAGTCAAGACTGTTGGTACCCCTTTTACGATGGCTGCTTTCAAAACGAGGAGAGGTATCGGGGTGAAAGCATGATGTGCATGAACAATATCAGGCTCAATTTTCTCTACAATTTTCTTCAATGATCCTCTGTTCATCAATATTTCTTCAACGATATCCTTTGGGCGAAGTCCATAAATTTTGAACATAGGCTCTCTGCGTCCAGGCTTTTCTCTAGTGACTATGAAAATCTCATGTCCTCTGCAGGCTAAGCTGTATGCTAGATCCTTTACATGCGAAGCTACACCGCCGAGATCTGGTGGGAACCATTCACTTGCTAGCAGGATCCTCATATAATTCACTGTGATAAGTACTAGATTGAGTTGGGAGAAAAGTGACGGATCTTCCTTAACAAGGGTATGATCATGTTTATTGCAACTCTAATTTTCTTGTACTCATTTAATATTTTCATAGCATTTTCTCGGGTTGCTTCGCTTAGACTATCCATTCTTTCTTGAAGAAACCTCAACAATGAGGTTACTTGTACATCGAGCACTTGTTGGAAGAACTTCTCAAAAATGTCCATGAGCGTAGAAGAAGAAGCATAGAGACTTCTTCTACCCTTTCTTCCAACTTTGACAACGAATCCAAGTCTCTCAAGGAACGATAGGTTGGAGCTTACAACGCCTATGCTATAATTCGTTAGCTTGGCTATGTCATCCTGTGACAAGGGTTTACCGGCAAGCATTAGAGCTCCCCAGATTTTGCCAGCTGCTTCGCTTAGCCCCAAACATGAGACAAACCTAGCGATTATTTCGGTAATCTCCCTTTCAGTAGCTCCAAACAATACCTTCATTTTTATCATTTTTCAAAAATTCAAAAAATATATAAGGTTATTGTAGCTAAAGATAAGGACTTCCATGAGAGCGAGTACTGTGGCCAGCTTAATGAGGCTTCTAAGAATAGGGGAATGGCGTGGATATGTAGGGTTAGGTATGTACGGTCTTATGCTCGCATCGAGAAGTATATGCACGTTTATGGAGTATCTTCCTCGACTTGCAGTATTAGTTTTTCTGTATATGTCAATAGCTTATGTTGCGAACAACATTTTTGATGTAAAAGGGGATACCATGAACCC
>QMSC01000026.1 GCA_003649515.1 Thermoprotei archaeon
CAGTGCTTCATTCAACGGGGATTTCATACCATACACGACCCGCGTAGTCTACCCTTACTCTTCGAGCTTTTCTAGCTTTCTTTCCAATACTTAAGGCTATTATGAGACCGCCAATCCACCCCCCTATATGTGCCCAGAAAGCAACGCCTGAAAAGAATGGTGCGGGCAAGGCTAGCGAGAGTACTCCCATGTATAGCTGATAGAAAAACCATAGCGTTATGAACGCTATGGCAGGCACTCTTACGACTACTGGAAATGGTCCTATGGCCGTTAAAATATCTAGCATGGCGTTCGGCATTAACACAAGGTAGGCTCCCAATATTCCTGAAATTGCGCCTGACGCTCCTACACACGGTATTTTCAATGGATCTATAACGCTGTAACCAAAGGGTCCATACACTACGATCGGTTCGCTGAACAGAGCTTCCATTAGTATATGCATTATATCCGCCAAGATTCCAGATGCAACGTAGAGCCCCAGAAATCTAGTCCTCCCCAACCTATTTTCCACGCCTGGACCGAAGACATATAGGTAAAGCATATTACCGAGTAGGTGTTCGAAGCTTCCGTGCATAAACATTGAGGTTATCATAGTGTATAGCCTCTCGCCCTTTAGGATGCTCCAAGGGATGAGTCCAAGAGTCCAGATAGCTTGTTCGAAGACCTCATAGCCTTGAAGGTAAAAGTATAGGAATACTACTACATTTACGGATATCAGCATCCACGTCATAATTGGCGCTCTAGGCTTACGTGAAAGCTCTCTAACAGGTATCAAAACACTTCACCTAGTAATGCAAGTTCGCGTTCTAGAAATATAAGTATTTTGAAAAGCGAAATACTTAACGTGAAAAATACACCAGTATGTAGTGAGCATAATGACTAAGACAAGCTGTCTAAGAGGGATAGTGCTAATAGATGATATTCTGAGCGCGCGAGGAAGAAGGCTTGGGCTGCTCCCCGCTCACGGTCTCTCTATTCTATTAGAAAGAAACGGCATAAGGGTACTATTCAATACAGGACCATCACTTAAACTCTTGAAGTACAACATGAGCAAAGCAGGCGTCGAAATGAACGATATAGACTACGTTTTCATATCCGATTGGAAGTCTTACCACAGCGGAGCCCTAGATGGGATGCTAGAAATTTGTGAGGTTAAGGAGGTATTCGCACCCCCGATCACTCGATCATTAACGCTTTTAAAGCCTCAGAAAACGGAGAGTATCTCTTTCATAGGTTCGCATAGCCCTCAACGACTTTTTGAAGGATTCTATACTACAGGAATCTTATGGAAACAATGGTATGCTGAACATGCATTAGTCTTTAAGCTTTCCGACGATAAAATAGCGATCTTTCTGGGATGCTCCGCCTACGGCTTTGAACACTTTATCGAGAAAGCCCGTGAGTTGGGTAGAATAAAGTATATTGTAGGGGGACTGCATCTCTCAGCGCGAAACACCTTAGGTCTTTTCGCCTTAAGAAGACTACTGGAGGAAGAGGGAGTGGAAGGAGTGATACCCCTTCACTGCACATCCCTTGAGGCTAGGAAGAAAATAATTAAGTGGAGAGGTATACTTGAAGATGTCGGTGGTGGTGTTGAGTTCGCCCTCTATTAATGCTTTTCAGCTCCTAAAGGCTTTTATAAACGCTCTACACCTTGCATACGGAAGGTTCGACGTTGGGAAAATGTCGGAAAGAAAAGTATCCTTCGAATACGGGGCACTAATCCTAAGGACGAGAAGGCTGATAACACTCATAGAAAAATTAGGCAAAAAGTACGCTAAAGTGTGGAAGGTTCTGTCGACGGTAAGTATAGCTATAAGCTTTTTCCTACTTTTCTTCGGCATCTACGCAATACATTTAAATTTAATAAAGTACTTTACTAAACCCGTAGAGTTCTCCCCCGTAATGCCATTAATCCCGGGCTTAACATTCGGTCTGGATGCCATACCGTTCTTTATAATAGCTGTCGCGGTAGTGATGTTCTCCCACGAACTGGCCCACGCCTTAGTAGCAGTTAGTGAAGGAATACCCATAAAGTATATTGGCCTGTTTTTCTTCCTATTCCTCTTCGGAGCGTTTATTGAGCCCGATGAGGCTGAACTCAAGAAGGCGAAGCTACTAACAAAACTTAGAGTCTTCTCAGCAGGCTCAGCCTCAAATTTCATGGTTTACGTGATCACAATACTCGCCCTTACAATGCTTTTTAAGCCCTACGGTATATTTGTGGAGGGGACTTTAGAAGGATATCCAGCCCATGGTCTATTAAAAAGAGGCGACATAATTTTAGCGTTAAATGGCACTGAGGTCACGAGTGTAACAGAGTTTTCCAGGATTATGGCGAAAGCTGCTCCAGGATCCCTCCTTAAAATACTTATTTTAAGAGAAAGAGAGCTCGTCGAATTTCAAATAAAACTTGCTTCCTCACCCTATAATAAGAGCCGTGGATTTCTGGGGATCTATCTGACACAGTACTTTGCGATCTCCGTTGCACCTAGGGCTCCATGGATATATTCCATTAGCCTGTTTAGAGCTCTTCAATGGATTTTATTACTGAACATTAGCGTCGCCGTTTTAAACATGCTTCCCATAATGGTCTTAGACGGAGGACTTACCCTACGCTCAATATTGCAAACAAAACTGAAGGAGAAAACTGTAAGGCGTATTGAAATACTTTTGTCCTCGTATCTAATATTAATACTGCTGGCTAACATAATATTCTCCCTAAAGTTCCCCATCAGTAGATGGCTACCGTAAAGGGAGAAAAACCATGGTTAGAGCGCGAATTCGGGAAAGGGATATTCCCGTGATGATCTTCTCTTTAATGATTATAGCAGTTCTAACTATAGTCTCGTGGTCCATCCCCCTCGAGAACTACCTCAGTACCTATCCATTTTACAGACGATTCCCGTGGTACCCTTATTGGCGCGTTGCGCTTGTGAACCTATTTATTTGGATAACAGTAGCGCTGCTGTTTAGCAGTAATACAAGGTTATTTGCGTATCCTTTAGTATTTTCCATGGCATTATTCACGGTGTTTCATTATTTGATGATTCTTACTGCTATTCAAGAAGGATATATTTTCGGAATATCTGTATTGGTATTCTACTCAGTTTGGGAAAAGAAGACCCTATACTACATAGACTTGGGTCAGATCGTGCCCCTGTTGACCGCACTACTATTATTCCTTTCTAAAAAAAGGACAGTTACTCTATCTAAGGAATGATTCCTCGAACTCCTTTAGATATTTCGCAGACTCCTTCACATCGACGAAGAGCTTCTTTACCTCGTCGACATACTCCTTTAAAACCTTATTGCTACCTTTGCTTTGAGCAATTATGCGCGCAGGCGTAAGCAACTGTACTGCATAACGCAGGCTCCTTTCAGCACCTATATTTGTTAGCTCTTCCAGCGCTTCCTCACTTAAATCAACATTTTCTTCACGCGCTCTGATCTTCAATATTTCCTTTATTTCATCCTTCGTGTAGGGCTTTGTTTCTATTATGAGCAACCTATCGAGTAGGTCTAGGGGTATTCCGTGAGGCGAGACTACCTCGGTGCCCCGTATTCTTGCAAACCCTCTATTGCTTGCAAGTATTATTATTGGAGCTAGCTCGCTTTCCATAGCTCTCGATAGAAAGCTAAACGCCTCTATATCCAGCATATGTACGTCGTCTATAAAGAGCACTCCTGGTATAATTTCAGCCCTTCCGTTATCAACCCACTCCTTTACAGTCTCATCAACTCTGTTCCTCACATCTGAAGGTATTTCCTTTTCTTCACGCCCTCCAAATATCATACTTAGAATACTGCCACTACGCGCATGCATTACATCGAGATCGTGAAGCGTGACTGTGTAGACGAACTCCCGCTCTTTCGCTATAGTACCATCTGGTATTTCGACTACTCTCATACCGCCTATATCGTATTTTGGAGCGTAATCCTTTGACCTACCCACTTTAGTAACTCTTCCAGATTCCGCATCAATCCATATGACATCTCCCTCAGAAACTCCCTTAGCTAAGAGCTCCCCCGTCACTAATTCGTCTACCTCAAATGTTCTCTCCTCCATTTTGGTTTTCAGAGTTATCGCAGCTCCTACGGGTATTTGTTGATAGGGGTTATATGGGTGTTTACCGTACTTTATATTAAGCCTGGTTACAACACCTTCGTAAATCTTTCTGAAATCATGTATCCTTATGCCTATAGCCTTCCTCATAGCCTGCATTAGAACTTCCGTTTTCTTAATTTCAGCTGAGTATATTTCGGAGCCGGACATAGCTACGAAAGGCGTGTCCTCTCCAAGCTCTCGAGCTATAGCCACAGCTATTGCAGTCTTACCTGTACCCGGTGGACCAGCCAATAAGACAGCACGTCCCGCCATTTTACCTTCTCTGATCATCCTTACAATAAGAAACGCTGCTGCTCGTGCCTCTACCTGCCCTACTAATCCATCCGCTGAGGGGAGAACCTTCCCATCTCTTATCCCCAATCCCTTAACATGGCTATGCATTCCAACTCTTAGGAAACGCTCTCGTTCACGTATTCTAAGCTCACTTCCACCCATAACTAGCACCCCCCAGACATGTTCAAGAAACGATTTCCTGATCCTTTTAAGTAAACTCCGGCCTGGAATTTTAATCTTACCTTCACACTGAAAAATTTTATTATTTCCCTGCAATGACTCATTATAGTATATTAGGAAGCGAGGACTAATGACCTTTTACGACTCCTATCATCGACCCGTAAAAAGCCTCAGGATATCCCTAACTCGTAGGTGTAATTACAATTGCGCATATTGTCACCATGAGGGAGAGGGAACCGGGCCCGGCGAGGAGCTAAGCTCCGAAGAGCTGTGCTTACTTATGGAGGCCGCAGTCGAGATAGGAATTAAAAAGGTTAAGCTCACAGGAGGCGAGCCCTTACTTAGGAGAGATATTGGGGAGATCGTTGAGAAACTTTCTTCTTTAAGCCTCGATGATCTAGCTATCACGACCAATGGATTTTTTCTAAAGGACTTAGCACGCGAGCTGAGAGAGAAGGGGCTGAAAAGAGTTAACATAAACGTTCCCTCCCTAAACAGGGATACTTACAGGGCAGTTACTGGCGTAGATGGTTTATCTAGGGTCCTAGAAGGCGTTAAGAAGGCGATTAGTTGCGGCCTTAAACCTATTAAGATCAACGTTGTCCTACTAAAGGGTGTAAATGAAAAAGAGATCTCAAGCTTCATGGAATACGCTAAGAAAACAGGCGTTATAGTTCAATTAATAGAATTAGAGCCCATAGGAATTACCAGAGAGTTCTTCGAAAAGCATTATTTCAGCCTTAAGGAGTTTGAGGAAAAACTATCTAAAAGCGCTACTGAGGTAAGAGTACGTTATGGAATGCATGGTCGACGAGTGTACTTGGTTAATGGTGTTCAGGTAGAGATTGTTAGATGGGCAAAGAATCCGATATTCTGCATGCATTGTACACGTTTGAGGATAACCTCTAATGGGTGGGTGAAAACGTGTTTAATGAAACCTCCTCTAATAGACCTAAGACCCGCGCTGAAGAGAGGAGACAAGGGAGAAGTAAAGCGCCTTCTAATAAAATCTATAGCACTAAGGGAACCTTATTTTAAGCCAGCTGCTTTTAAAGACCGTAAACTTCATTACTAGAAGATTAAAGGTGAGCGCTCTTGAACATAAAAATGGTGGATATAACCAGTAAGGAAAAGTGCTATCGTGAAGCCTTAGCTTACGGAAGAATACTGCTAAGAAAAGAGACCATAAAATTAATCCTCGAAAGGAAGGTAGAGAAAGGAGATGTACTTACAACAGCACAAGTAGCAGCCATCTTGGCGGTCAAACGAACTCCAGAGATCATCCCGCTATGTCATCCTATCCCCCTAACAGGCGTGGATGTGGAGTTCAAGTTGGAAGAGGAGTACATCGAAGCATTTGTTAGGGTTAGAACCCTAGCTGAGACTGGCGTTGAAATGGAAGCCTTAATAGGGGTAACCACTGCGCTCTTAACCATATGGGATATGGTTAAGAAATATGAAAAGGACTCTAAAGGTCAATATCCCCGTATAAAGATAACTGATGTGAAGGTAATCCAAAAAACTAAGAAATCGATAGGTATAAAATGAGCTGACTTCTTATACGCATATGGCTAGAAAGTTAAAGCTAAGAATCATTTCATGGAACGAGTACCTCGGAGACGTCATACTTCTAGGTGAGCAAATAGAAAACAGTGGCTTTACCCCTCAGGTCATTGTGGCAGTGGCTCGAGGAGGATTAATACCAGCCAGAATACTCTCCGATATACTCAACGTAGACCTGATATACACTGTGGCGGTAAAGGCATATAGTGGAGTGAGTGCAAGAAGCAAGGAAACGCGTATACTTCAAGGTTTAGAGAAACATTACGTTGCGGGAAAGGAAGTCTTAGTTGTAGACGATATAGTAGATACAGGAGAGACCCTAACGGCCGTTTTAAACCACATTAGACAACTTGGAACGAAAACTACAAAAACAGCTGTTCCTTACATCAAGCCCTGGTCTACCATAATGCCGGACTACTATGTTAGAGTTGTAAACGAGTGGATAGTTTTCCCTTACGAAATGCACGAAACCATAAGGGATCTAATTAAAAGAAGATCTACTGAGCAGAACGCGTTTATTTAATTTTCTTGAGAACGCTTATCGTGAAGCCTATGGTGTCATGCACATGGGGGTACAGTCTCTGCATCTGTCTAAAGCCTAGTAATCCTCTACGACCTATAAATGGTACATGTTCTACTAACTCTACTTCATTCCCAAATTCCTCTAAGAGTCTCTTAACATTGCACTCGTTTTCCTCCACTGTAAATGTACACGTCGAGTAGACTATCAGACCATTTCTCTTAACCATTTCTAGGACATTCCTTAGAATACTATATTGAATATCCGCATACGTTTTAATGTAGCTCTCTTTAATCCATAACCTTACTTCAGGACTATGTCCGAGAATTCCGAGACTGCTACAATCGGGATCCACCAGAATTTTATCGAACTTAACTGGTGACCGATATGCTCTGGCATCTGCTACGAAAATATCAATATTATCAAATCCAGCTTCTTTAGAGTATTTCTTTAAGAAGAGAAGGCGGGAGAGAGATATATCAGTAGCTATGATCCTTGCTCTTAGAGCTGAGAGCTGGGCTAAATGAGTAGTTTTACTGCCTGGCGCTGCGCATGCATCTAATATTAGTTGGTTAGCCTCCGGAGAGACTATATGTCCAACTAGAATAGATGCCTTGTCTTGTATGTAAAACAGCCTCTCCTTATATTCTGGAAGTCTTGAAAGAGCTGATCTTACTTTCTCTATTTTTAGAGTATCAAAGAACACGTCGTCCCGCACGACGGACAATCCTCTACCTCTAAGCCTTTTTAGCAACCCTTCCGTAGATATTTTAAGAGTATTAACCCTTATCCACAGGGTAGCAGGCTCATTAAACCTCTTTAGTAATTTTATGGTCTCATCTTCGCCCAGGATCTTTACGAGGTATTTGACAACCCATAGAGGCTGCGAGTATCTTACAGCAAGCCTTTCGAGGCCGCCATATCCCTTTAATACTTCACGGATCTCGAGCCCCCTTAAAATTCTAAAATCTTTATACGTGATATTCAATTGTCCTTTAAAATACTTGGTCAATGCTTTTATTCTGTTACTTTTTATGTCCCTGAAGACTATTTCATAAACTACTGCTCTTAGCAGGTTTCTCATGAAGGGCGATAAACGATCCGCCTGTAGGTCAAAGACGCACTTAATGATAGTATCTAGGAGCCTGAAATTCCTAAGAACTGCTAAAGAGAAGGCTCTTATAACACCTTTTACAGGATATAGGTCGGGGTTGTCTGAAAAATACCTCTCCATAGTTAAGCGCAGAGACAGACGCTTACGCTCTACCTCCTCTAAGACCTCAGCTACGATTACCTCTATAGGTTTAAGTTCTCTCCTCACTGGCTTCATACGTTACAGCTCAGTACTATAATATACATTTGAAACCGATGAAAATGAATTTATATTCATGCCCCATGTTATTCTGAGATGATGAAGGTTAAAAGCTATGACTTTTACGGAATGATTTGATCCAGGCTGCTGAGTAGCTTCTGAAAGGATTAACTACAAGCTTCCTTGCACCTTATTGCTTAACGGAGTTAACGGTGAGAACTCACGTAAACTCCTTTAATTGAATTAGATGTCTCGTAATTACGTCAACGTAATATGCTTGAAATAATAGATGAATAGCTGTGAAAACTTAGAAACTATTTTATAGTCTTAGAGAGTATGAAAGAGTAAGTGTTTCTGGTGGTTTAACATGGAACCTATTAAGGCTGTCATTCCAGCTGCAGGCCTCGGTACACGCCTGTTACCTGCAACGAAGGAAATGCCCAAGGAAATGCTCCCTCTGTACTCACGCTATAAGGAGGGGAAAATTCTACTTAAACCCCTTCTCCATATGATCTTTGAACAGATATACGATATAGGCGTAAGGGAGTTTTGCTTTATTGTGGGTAGAGGCAAGCGGGCGATCGAAGATTACTTCACACCAGATGATAACTTTATAACATTTCTATACGAGAGGAATAAAGGCGGCTACGCGCATTGTCTTCTTGAGTTTTACAAGAAAATAAGCGACACAACGATCGTTTGGATAAATCAGGAAAAGCCTTCGGGATTCGGAGCGGCTGTCTACAAGGCTAAGCCGTTTGTGGGAAATAGTAGCTTCGTCGTTTATGCAGGAGATACATATATCTATTCAAAAAATAATGGTCATCTTCAACGCTTAGTAGACATATTCCTCGAAACTGGGGCGGCTGCCGCCTTCTTAGTAAAGGAAGTGGAGAATCCGGAGAATTACGGTATAGTGGAGGGTGTTCTGAAAGATCACATTATAAAAGTAAAGAGGGTGCTAGAAAAACCCGAGAAGCCCCCTACCAACCTGGCTATAGCAGCTGTTTATGTCTTTAGTCCAGCCATATTTAGAGCCCTTGAAAAAACACCCTTAGGTAAGCGAGGAGAAAAAGAGCTCACAGATGCTATCCAGAAGCTGATAGATTGGAAGTTAAACGTATTGGCCGTAAAGATAAACGACAATGAGTTCTGGCTTGACATAGGTACGCCGGATAACTACTGGCGAGCACTTCAACAATCGTATATAGTAGCTAAGACCTGTAGATAGAGCTTCGAATAAACGGAAAATCCGCGAGCCTTCCTGAAAATCTTTTACCTCTAACATCTAGCTCTAAGCTCAATCCCAGAAAAGCGTGAGAAGGACGAAGATACACTTGTGCTATAGGTCTCTTCAGACATGGAGAAAATGTTCCGCTTGTCACATGTCCCACTTCAATTTCCCCCGCGTAGAGCTTCATCCCCCTTCTCGGTATAGGCGAACCCCTTCTCAATAGGATACCATATCGAAGGGTTTCTACTCCCTTGCAGTACTTCTCCATTAGCTTGTCATATCCCTTATAGTTCCTCTTTTTATAGGAAAATACCTTATATCTAGCCTCTAAAGGCGTTATATTTTCGTCTATTTCACTGCCGTATAAGCAGTAGCCCATCTCTATTCTGAGAACATCGCGGGCTACGAGCCCCGCTGGACGAGCCCCTGCCTCTAGTAACCTTCTCCACAAGCTTCTCGCACCACTCCTTTCACATATCATTTCAAAACCTATTTCACCAGTCCACCCGCTCTTACTTAGCGTTATAGGTGGCGCCACTTGAGTGTTTACGTCCTCCTTAAACTCTAGAAAGTTTAGTGCATTAGCGTCTATTTTTAAAGCCTTCTCTAGGATCTCAGGAGAAAGAGGTCCTTGA
The DNA here is from genome assembly GCA_003649515.1 of Thermoprotei archaeon. GTDB lineage: Archaea > Thermoproteota > Thermoprotei > Thermofilales > B20-G17 > B14-G17. Next base: position 9,847 of record QMSC01000026.1, read on the forward strand.
AGAGCCAACATAACGGTATTCTCAGTCACGTCGAGAACTCTTACTTTAAAGTTGTACTCATCTCTAATACCTATAATCCAGTTATAGTCCTTTGAGCGATTTACTGCATTTCCTATCACAAGAAAACGATTTGCATCCATTTTGTATACCATGACATCGTCTACAAAGCCGGCGTTATTGTTTAAAAAGGCCGTGGGGCCTATTATCTTCCCTTTAACTTCTCTGCGTACGAAACGCGGCAGGGCATATTCAAGCATGCTGGCAGCGTCTTCACCTTCTATAATTATTCGCGTCATATGCGATACATCGAAAACTGTAGCCCTAGTACGCGTGTTTAAGGCCTCTTCTAACGAACTCGTAAAGGCTAGTGCTGTACGCCATCCCGCAAAAGTACCTATATGTGCACCCATTCTTTCATGCTCTTCTATTAGAGGCGTTTCAAAAATCATGGCTATATCTTAAACGTTATTACCTTTTATTAAACTTATTAAGGAGAGAGGTCTAAAAGAGGTCTAAAAGCGATGAGAAAAATGAGAGAGATAAGGAAGATCTTAATAGCGAATAGAGGCGAGATAGCTGTAAGAGTGATACGTGCAGCTCGTGAACTCGGCATAAAAACAGTTTCCATGTACTCTGAGGCAGATAAAGACTCCATGCATCGATACTTAGCTGACGAAGCCTACCTATTAAAGGGGTACGAGGCGAGGGAAACCTACTTGAACATAGAGAAAATAATCTCCATAGCCAAGAAAAGTGGGGCTGACGCGATACATCCAGGCTACGGTTTCCTTTCCCAGAATCCAGCCTTTGTAAGGAGAGTTGAGGAAGAAGGGATCATCTTCATAGGCCCTCCTGCACGCGTACATGAATTCGCGGGGAATAAAGTAGGTGCTAGGAAAGCGTTACACGAAAAAGGTTTCCCTGTGGTTCCAGGTTCCTTTGAGCCCTTAAGAGAAGCCGAGGAAGCCGTGGAGGTAGCTGAAGAAATAGGTTATCCCGTAATACTAAAGCCAGTTTTAGGAGGAGGGGGAGTCGGCATGAAAATATGCTTCGACGAAAGGGATCTTTTAGAGAACTTTAATCTGCTTCAGAAACTTGCTATTTCCGCTTTTGGTAGCGAGGAAATGTATATCGAGAAATACTATGAGCCAGTACGCCATATCGAGGTCCAAGTACTAGGAGACCTTAAGGGTAACGTTATTCACTTATTCGAAAGGGAATGTTCAATACAGAGACGTTTTCAAAAGATTGTCGAAGAAGCCCCTTCTCCCGCGCTTGACGAGGAAAAGAGAGAAGCTATAACCCGTACAGCGGTAGGTATCGCGAAAGCTATAGGGTACTCTAGTGCTGGCACCGTTGAGTTCATCTACATACCCTCCGAAGAGAAGTTTTACTTCATTGAACTAAATTCAAGAATCCAGGTTGAGCACCCAGTTACGGAAATGATAACTGGAATAGATATAGTAAAGGAGCAAATAGTCATAGCTGAAAACGGGGAAATAAGTATAGATCAAGATGAAATATTCCTTAGAGGACATGCCTTTGAAGCGAGAATATACGCTGAAGATCCCAGTAAAAACTTCGCCCCCGCCCCCGGCAGAATCGTCTCCTTTATACCTCCCTACGGTATCGGTGTCCGAGTGGACACTGCATGCTATCCTGGCTGTGAGATCCCTCCATTCTATGACCCTATGATAGCTAAGTTAATAGTCTGGGGCCGCTATCGTGAGGAGGCTTTAAGAAGAATGTTAGGCGCCCTCGATGAGTTCACCATAATAGGCGTTCCAACAAACATTCCTCTACATAAAGTGATATTTGAAGACAAGGATTTCAAAGCAGGCAATTATGATACGAAATTTATAGAGAGAAAAGGGCTTATTGAAAAGG
>QMSC01000027.1 GCA_003649515.1 Thermoprotei archaeon
CCATCAGGCATCTCTTCTTCCTCAAACTCTTCCAGGTTTTCTACACGTTCTCTATAGCCGGTCTCGAGGTCCTTTAGTCTCGTGTACAGGTAGGAGAAGAATATTACGGCTTCGTCTTCCTTTATCTTCACTGGAAGAGAGTAAGTCTTGCCTGCATACGTTGTTAGGATTTTCTCTTCTCTTTTTTCTCTCTCTTTCTCCTGCATTTTTATCCTCCTTACTTTGGAGGGAGTATACATCATTGCAGCGTTTAGCGCCGGCTTAAAGGAGGCTATCATAGCGACGAGAACCGATATAAGTATGGCAATGATACTCCAATACCACTCAAGTTTCTCTCTAACTAAGAGGTTTTGCGTGCGTGCGGTCACGGTCATGAGTCTGAAGGTTACTAGTCCTGCGATGTATCCTAGTCCTCCTGAAATGAGGCCGTATACTATGGACTCTGCCAGGAATAGTATGGCTATGTGCATCGGATTGAAGCCTATTGCGTTAAATACGAATATCTCACGTCTTCTCTCATTGACTATGCTGTACATGGACACGAGGACGTTAAATACAACTATTAAGATTGGGACAACGAAATCTATATTACTTGTCAGGATGTTCTCAACTTTCTGTCCGAAGAACAGCTTGATACACCTATCTCCTATATTTACATAGGCGTAGTAGTCCTCCCCTTTCCTCTCAATGTACGAGTTCGCGAGTTCCTTAAGGACTTTAGGTTCTCCCAAGACGACTATTTCATATATTTGGAAGACTGCGGAAAGCTCTGCTCCCTTTTCTACAAGGACCTCTTTCACTAGGTACTCCCAGTTCATTATTAGTATGTCTGTTGAGTTTGCTGGAGCGAACTTACCCTTAACCTTAACTAGGGGCTTAATTGAATCGCCGTCTATGTCCACTATTAAGTCTAATCTTGCCTCATCGAAAATTCCCGCAACAATGCAAGTCTCTACTTTGGGTACTTCAAGTCCGCGCCTGTATACTGTAATTTCTATGCTGTCCCCTACTCTGACTTCAAGCTTCCTTGCAAGAGTTGAAGGTATGTATATGGCGTTAGGTTGGCTCAGCTTATCTACGTTGCCCTCAATTAGTATCCTTGAGATCCCCGTAACTTTATCCTCTACAGGAGAAAGGCCTAAAATAGCCTTTATTCCAGTGTATTTTACTTTTCCTTTAGTGACCGTGATTACTAATATTTGTTGAGGATCGTTGAAAACTCTAACTGCCATGTTTTCTTTACCAACTTTCCCTTCAAGCCACTTATAATCTGAGAAGAATCCTAGGGGACTGGGAGTAGTTCCGCTTACCACGTGTTTTATGAGCAGGAAATTGCCCCTTATGTTAGAGGGAACGTCCTCACTCCAGATGCCGTAAACTGATGAGATTGACGCAAGCACGGTGAAGGCCCATATAAGGGCAGCTAGGGAGAAGACCGTTATGAGGGTTCTTGTCTTCTTTAGCCTAGAGAAGCGCTTAGCTATTGAAAAGGTAATAGCGGCTATGGATCCCTTTCTTAAGGCTCCGGGGAGCTCTGCCTCCTTTACCTTACTAGGAAGGTAGAATATCAGGAAAGCTATGCCTAGGAAAGCCGATCCCACCGAGATAAGGAATAGGTCTCTTCGGTTACTCCACAATAATGGGAAGCCTGGATAAGCATAGACGAAGATGAGTAAGAATAGAGCAAAGAACGCTACGAATGAAAGAAACTTCTTTCGAGGATCTTCAAAGAAGTAGAATGCCATAGTGACCGCAAAGGCTCCTATGAAGTATGAGAGCATAGGAGCTCCTTCAAGCGCTACTGTCTTTAAGAAGAAAAGCCTACCAGCAACGCTTTGAGTAGCTATGACGTAAGCTTTCTCAAGTTTTTCAAGTATTTGCTCTGCTGGCTGACGATTTTCAAAATCGACTCTTGCTTCCTCTACGAGTGCTACAGCCTTAGATAGTTCAGTCCTTTCGGGAGCAAGGTAGAATCCTATGCTTTCCAACTCTTCAATAAGCATCTCCGTGATGGCTACGTCTCTTCTAACGTCCTCGATCACGCGTTTCAAGGACTCCCATAAAAGATCCAGTACCGTTACTTCACCCGATTTTAAGTTGAGAGGCTTTAGAGGATCACCAAGTGTGAACACAAGCTTACGAATTGGCTCCTGTAGGAATGGAGGTCTTCTGCGATCAATAACACTTGTCTCAACTTTTACGATGACGTCCTGATAGGCTGGAACTATAACAGTATCGACTGTTAAAATGCCTTCAGGAAGCTTCTTTTCTCTTAATCCTCTTCGATATACAACGATGAAGGGTGACCCCCTTCCATACACGTCTATTATGAGGGGCTTTGTTTCAAAGACCTTTCCGACCTCAAATTCTCTTTTGTATATTGCTTTACCTGCATCCAGTACCTTCCTTAGAGGCTTTCCTTCAGCTCCTAAGACCTCAACTACGTAGTATCCTCTCCACTCACCACCTACATACATTACCATTCCGCTTACGTGTACGAAGGCTGCAGGGTATATCGTAAAGTTTACTACAGCCTCTTTGAGGTCCTCAAAGCTTAAGTCGATCATTTCCGGAACGTGGCTTAGCCCTTTCCCATCCTCTGTAAGTGGGAAAATATACACAAGATACCGGCCGCCCTGTGGAACCGTTACTGAAAAGAGGCCTTCTGGATCAGTTTTCACTAAGCCTTTAATCGTAAATTCTCTGGCGTCAAATACGACTACTAGCGTGTTGTTATGCGGCTTTCCGTCGTATGTCTTAACGAATCCCTTTATAGTCACCGTTGGCTGTGCATTTGCCATATATGTGGAGGCAAGGACTAGGAATAGCAATAGTAGAGATGACAGTATTAATTTCCTCAAGGATTTTCGCACCTCTCCTTCCAGTTTCTAGAGACCATACAATTAAACTCTCATCGCTTTAAAAACGTTTTTAACAACCTCGCGTTGAGAGAATCCTCCAGGGAAATTCATGATTATATGAGGGTCTCAGGTTCTTCTAAAGAGCAACGTATTACCGCGTAATGGGGATATCAGACTTTGTCTCAGAGCCTAGCCTGCTCGTCACAGGCTTAAAAGCCTCAGCGCTCTCAGACCTTCTTCATTACTGATTTTCTTTAAAGAGGGCAATAAATAAACATATTGGAGATCACTAGCCTATCTCTGATTCCTCAGCTTTTCTTCTTAGCTTTTCTATTTTTATGAATTCTATCTCACTGAGCAACTTAAGGTCCTCCTCGGGCATTGACTCAGCTAGATTTCTTAGTTTTTCTATGTGTTCAAAAGGCACATCCACGTACAAGACATCTCCTTCTTTCACATGCCTACCTATCATTATGTTACCTCTTATTGAAATTGCGACTTCCGATCCCGCCTTAGCCTCTTCAACAACGTTTCCTCTATCCTGTATTTGCATTATTCGACCTACGCTTTTCCCATCTTTTCTCATTAAGGGAACTCCCGGTTTAAGCGTGCCCTCAAGAACTTTAATTCCGACTATTGCAGGATTTCGTCTGCGGAAAACGTATCCGGGGAGGATTTGTATTTTGGCAGGGTATATGAGCTTGGAGAGCTGTACCTTTAAGTCTGAGAGTTTAGTTTCCCTATACCACTCTAAGTAGTCCTCCAATAACCTGTAAATTATGTTACTTTTAAATATCCTCACGTGATTTCGCTTAGCTTCTATCAGAGCTTCTTCTGTCACCTTAACATTAAACGCGAGGATTACACCTAAGTATTTGTTATCCTTTCTCACTAGGCTGGCTTCCACGATATCGCGTTTAACTACAGGCCCTATGTCGGCATATCTGATAGGAATGTTGTGCCGCCTAACGTAGCCTATTAAAGCCTCTAGAGAGCCTAGTGTATCAGCTTTTATCACAACCCCTAGTATTTCGCTTTGAAACCTTATGCTGGCTATTTCTTCCGTAACAAGTTTGGTGGCTTCCTTAACGGCTTCTTCGCTCCAGGCAGCTATAATTGGAGCTCCTGCAACTGCTCTGTCAAGATTAGATGCTACTATTTTCACTCCTGCTGCTGCAGGTATAAAGTTAACATGCCGGAATCTATCCTCTGGCGATCTCATCTCATCCATAGGCTTAGGTACAAGTATGGCACGTATCTTAGTTATGACTGGTTCACGTAGCCCTCCAACGACTATTGTGTCTCCCTTTCTAAGAACGCCTTCATATATTATGACGTCAATAGTAGTTCCTAGTCCTACTTCTTCCTTTACTTCCAAAACAACTCCTTTAGCTGGTCCCTTGGCCGTTTTAAGATATTCTAGCATAAACCTTTGCGTTATCCCTGCGAGCACCATAAGTAGGTCTGGAATGCCTTCGCCCGTTATCGCGCTCGTAGGGACTATTGCAACGACCTTTGTGAAGTCTCTAATTCTATCGTATCTATCGCTACGAAATCCAAGCCTTCTCATCTCGTCTATGATACTGTACAGTCGCTCTTCTAACCTGACGACGACGTCTTCTTTCTGTAGCCGCACACTTTCGATGAAGCTCTTTCCAGGATGAGATTTCCAACCTGGGAGTTTATCGAGCTTATTGGCGGCTATTAGGAACGGGGTTTTTCGAACCTTCAAGATTTCTATGCTTTCATAGGTCTGCTGTTCGAATCCCCTATTTATGTCAATAACTAATATTGCTATGTCTGCGATGCTTCCTCCCCTTCTTCTTAAGTTCACGAATGCTTCATGACCCGGCGTGTCGATCACCAAGAGACCGGGTATCTTTATATCGGTTTTAATGAACCTTAGGAGAGGTCCACAAATCTTCTCTAGTGCACGCCATGGAAGGAAGGATGCACCAATATGCTGGGTCATGGTTCCTGGTTCTTTCAGAGCCACGGCAGTCCCCCTTATCTTATCGAGTAACGTGGTCTTTCCAACGTCTACGTGGCCTAGCACCACTACTATTGGCGACCGTATCCATTTCTCCATACTATCACCTGAGGCAAAATATCTAGGAGTTTTACTTAACTCTTTTCTTAGAAGGCCTCCCCTTTAGGAAGGTAATAAATAGAGGTCAAGACAATTATGTGATTTGTAGAATAGAATAGTAGGTGCATAAGAGGTGGGAGAGCTAAGCTTTAAAGCTATTATCGCGTCGAAGACTCTCATTACAAGTCCTTTAGGAGAACACTTAGTCAAGCTAGAACTCATGGAGGAGCGGGAAATGCCAGGTCCGATCGTAGCTGCTCAAAACTCCTCAACAGAGCTTATGCGGGAAATAATGCCCATTGTAAATCAAGTTATGAGGTCTCTGGTACCTAAAGCTAAGATAACTATGCCCCGTCTCACACTCTTTTTAACGGAGGATGAGTGGGATAGCATTGTCAGAAAACCCGATATAGGCGAGGAGGTCGATGTTAAAATAAAAGAAGACGAAAGCGGAATCACAATAAAAATTCTAAAACCCTAGGGAGATATTTAATAAATATTAGTATAAATAATTTTACCGGCTTCAAAGATTTAGCTTATTTCTAAATACTTTAATGGTATATCTTGGTAGGTATTGTTAGGCAATCTTCTTCTTACTATTATGGGAAGGACCTTAGCTTTCAATTCTAGTAACGCTATTTCAATGGGGTCTTTAACGTGTGGGGGTAGCTTTATTAACACAGGGGCTCCTAAAGATATTTGCAGGGCTCGTGCGCCAATTATTCTAGCCTTCTCATATCGCGTTAGCTTTAGGGGGCCTATTCTTACTAGGCTTCGAGTTCTTAGTGGCATTTTATTCACTTTCTCCCTCTTTCTTCTCTTCTTTCTCTTTCGGAGGTGATGCTGCTATAATATCATCTATGCGCAGGATCATTTCTGCAGCTTCTGTTGCTGATTTGAGCTTCTGCTTTACGACTATTGCTGGTTCAAATACCTTAAGCTTAAACATATCAGCTACTTTAGCGTTGATTACGTCGACGCCGGTCCAAATTTCGCCCTTTTCATGCCTATTACGAAGCTCCACTATAGCTTCTATAGGCTCCATTCCAGCGTTCTGAGCAAGTATTGTAGGTATTGATTCGAGCGCTTCCGCGTACTTTAACACGGCTAGTTGTTCTTTGCTACCAAGAGTTGCAGCATATTCTCTTAAGCGTCTTGCTATTTCTATATCTGGAGCTCCACCGCCAGCCATTATTCTCGGTTCATGCACGACGTTTCTAATCACACAGAGGGCGTCATGTATGGCGCGCTCTACCTCGTCAACTATGTGCTCCGCTCCTCCTCTTACCAGTATTGTAACTGCACGCGGATTAGGACATTGTTCAATGAATACCATCCTATCTTCTCCTACCTTCCTCTCCTCCACTAGACCTGCTGCGCCCAGATCGTTTTCGCTAAGGTCTTCTATGTTCGTAACTATTCGTGCCCCTGTCGCTTTTGCTATTCTCTCAATATCGGATCTCTTAACTCTTCGCACAGCCATTATCCCCTTCTTCGCTAGGTAGTGCTGTGCGAGGTCGTCTATTCCCTTTTGTGTTATTACAACTGTGGCTCCGACCGACGCTATTTTATCTACCATTTTCTTAAGGATTTCCGCCTCCTGTTCGAGGAACGCCCTTAGTTGCTCCGGGCTTGTTACTCTTATTTTAGCGCTCCACTCAGGTTTTTCTATTTCAAGAGGTGTGTCGAGTAGGGCTATTTTTGCGTTCTCCACATGCTTTGGCATATCGGGGTGAACTACCTCCTTATCTAGAACGATTCCCTTAATGAGGGTAGTGTCCTCTATTGATTCTCCTTTCTTCTTCTCTACCTTAACGTCGTCTAAGTCGACCTTCAGTGATCCGTCAGGTAGTTTCTGTACTACATGAAGTATTGCGTCTACCGCTAAGTTGGCTAGAAAGTCCCTATATTCAGCGACGACCTTACTAGCTAGTGCAGTTGCAGCTACTTGTTTTAAGGTTTCTCTCTCCAAAGGATCAACTTTCACTGCAATTTCGTCGACTATTTTTAAGGAATATTCCATGGCTTTCTTAAAGCCGCTAATGATAATCGTGGGGTGAATGTTTTCGTCAAGTAGGTCTCCTGCATTCTTAAGCAATTCTCCTGCCAGCACGACTACGCTAGTGGTTCCATCTCCAACCTCTTCGTCCTGAGCTTTTGCTACTTCTACTAACATCTTGGCGGCAGGATGTTGTACATCCATTTCCTTGAGAATTGTGGCGCCGTCACCTGTAATTGTGGCGCTACCAAATGCATCAACCAAAAGCTTATCCATTCCTCGAGGACCTAGAGAGGAAGCTAGGGTCTCTGCTATGATTCTCGCTGCAAGAATATTCGTTCTTCGAGCTTCATCACCTACAGTCCTCGTAGTGCCTTCCTTTAGAATTAGCGCAGGAATAGCGGTTCTTCGAGTCGTGGGCTGAGCCATATGTTTCACCGCGTTGTAAAATGAAGAATACGCTTCTATATATTCTTTACTGCTCTTTTTTGCCTGGTGATTTTAATATTTATTATTTCAGTCCATATTTCTTTCTGATTTTACCAAATGAGGCCGCGAATACTTTTATTTTAATGTACGTGCCTTAAATAGACTGGCTTTGGGATCCATGAAAGTTGCTGATATCATTGAGATATTGCTTTTTATAGGCCTTGTAATATTTGCTCTAAGTTTAGGCAAGGTCTTAAGTGCACTGACAGGATGTCAGATCCCTTTAGCTGTAGTGTCAAGTTACAGCATGGATCCCACACTTCATGTGGGCGATATCATAGTCTCGAATAAACTTTCAGGTATTGAGAGGGGCGATATAGTCATTTACAGAAGAGGAAGAGAATTCATAGTTCACCGAGTAATTAAAGTTCTTGAATGGCAGAGGAGATACGTAACTAAGGGTGACGCCAATCCCTATCCTGACGCTATGCCTATATCAATGCGTGACATTGAGGGAAAAGTGTTTATCGTTGTGCCATACCTAGGCGTTTTCTCTCTAGTATTCAACAAGAACCCCTTCATTGTGATATCTTACTTTGCCTTTCTAGCCATGGTAATAGTACTTACAGATTATCTTGAAAGCAGAAAGAGGCGAAGAGCATGAACGTCGAGAGCTTCGTCGTTCGTGAATTTCGTCCAGATGATCTGGAGAAAGTCATAGACATAAATCGAATATGCCTGCCTGAAAACTATCCAGCTTTCTTTTTCATGGACCACTACAGGAATTACCCCAAAGCTTTCCTAGTAGCAGAGGTTGAAGGAGAGGTTGTGGGATACGTGATGTGCAGAATAGAGTGGGGGCTTTCATATTTCAAGTACATGCCCACGAAGTTGGGACATGTTATATCTCTAGCTGTTCTCCCTCATGCCCGAAGGAAGGGTTTGGGAACAAATCTTATGCTCACCTCAATGAAAGCTATGAAAGAAGTTTATGGAGCAAAGGAGTTTTACTTAGAGGTCCGTGTATCGAACTTACCTGCTATAAGGCTCTACGAGAGATTGGGTTTCCGCGTAGTAAGAATCATTAGAGGATATTACTCGGATGGAGAAGATGCATATGTTATGGCGCGACCCGCATAATGCCAGTTTAAAGGCTGAAAACTATTAATGACAGTAAATGGATCTTAGTATTTCTTCGCTTGGAACTTCCTCACCCTTTTTCGGCTCGCTGAAAATTGTCACGAAAGAGTATAGTCTATTTGTCTGATCGCATTTCCAGAGCGCTACTCTAAGCCTCCTTGTAGTTTTAACTAGCGGTAGGGGTATTCCTTTCTCGTAAATAAGGAGCTTTGTTGCGTGCCCTCCAATCACTGTGCTTTCCTCTGATACCTTTCGGAATTTTCCGAAAAGTTTCTCAACGTCCTTTCTAACGACTTGAGAGTACCAGTCCTCTAAGCTTGAGTAGTATTCCTTTAACAGGATGTTAGCCATGCCGTTATAGGATAGTATGATGTAACTGTTGTCCTTTTTTCTATAGAAGCGTGCTACGGAGAGACCTGTTGTCACTCTATAGTACACTAACTTGAAATCATTTGGTAGCACCATCTTAAATCCATAAAAGTACCAGAAGTTTTTCTCACCGTGACACTTTAGGCTTCTGTGAATATCGTTAAAGATCGCAGAGTACTTTTCATACTCTTTCCTTAAAGTATACAGGAACAATGTGCATAGCCGTTCGCTTTTCTCGCAATACCAGTGTAAAACTACAGCATCATGTTCTTCGTCGAAGCTTAGCCTACTTGCTATTCCATCATGACCGTAAACTTGTACTTCTCTTCGACCGGTACTTTTTAGGTTTTGATTCTTCTTTTTCATTGCTTTAAGCATTTTCTCAAAGCTTTCCTTAGGCTCAGGCATTTGGGTGAAGGGGACTCTCTCCCAGGAGAGCTCCATTCTAGGTCCGTATTCATCTTCTATTCTGAACGCTCCGTCTTTTTTCCCTATCTTTTCATGAACTAGTTCCCATGTTTCAGGTATTCTGAACGTAAAGCCGCGCCATCCAAAGACTTTTACTCTCATCATATCCTATGCCCATATCATGTGTTTTTAACATATAGTGTATAAGGGAAAGTTTTTATTAGTTTTAGTAGAAAGTATGGAGGGTTAGAACATGCCTATAACCGACCCTGTGAAGTTACAGATAGCCTTAGACAAGATGTTCAAGGTGAAGATCTGTAGAACGTGTGGTGCTAGGAATCCTTGGAGTGCAGAAAGGTGCAGAAGGTGTAGAAGTAGGAATCTTAGGCCGAAACGTTATAGGAAGTAGTCTTAACTTTATTCGCGAATATGCTCTTTTGCATAGAAGTATATTCCATCGAGTACTCCAGGTCCTCCAGCTCTGCCGTGAGGACATAGTTTCCTCTTTCCTCGAAGGCGCGTTGCCAAATATATATTTGCAGCTGTCTGTCCTACGGCTTCAAGATCTATGCCCTCAATGATCACTTCATCTTTACTTACTTTGACCTTGGTGTCCTTACCAACTATTTTCGCGCATCTCTTATCCTTGCTTCCTAGAAAGTTTTCTATGATTATCGTACTCCCTTCGATCTTGATGTTCATGGGGAAGTGTGCATAAACTATATACATTTTGTAACGGAAGCCCTTTGAAACTCCTATCATCATATTTTTAATCTTCGAAGCTATCATGTTAATCAAAGCCCTCTCTCTCTTGCGAAGGAAGAACGCTTCGATGATAACCTTGTTGCCCTCTTTTCGAATGTCTATGGTCTTAGCGTAAGAAAAGTCCTTTTCCAGCTCGCCTAGTGGTCCTTTCACTTTTATTCTCTTTCTTTCGATAGTTAGGTCAACACCCTCGAGTATGGGTACTTCTACGTACGCGTGCACTTCTTTAACCATTCTCCTCCCCCACGCTCGCGATAAGTTACTCAAGGTAAATATATCTCTTTTTGTTTAGCAGATTGGTGACGATATGCTTAAATCCCTCCTTAAGTCTATTACGTTCTGAGGCCGGGGTGCCCGAGCGGCCAAGGGGGCCGGCTGCAGACCGGCTATGTGTGGGTTCAACTCCCACCCCCGGCTTTTAAAAGGTAGCAATGCTAATATTTGTGTTCATAATCCAAACCTTTGAGGTAAGAAGTTAATGACGTACTACCCTCAAGTACCCTTTGTTCCAACACCCTACGCAGTTGTTCGGCGAATGTTAGAGATAGCGGAACTCAAGCCCGGGGAGATTCTATATGATCTTGGTTGTGGTGATGGCCGAATAATAATAATGGCAGCTAAGGAGTTCAACGCTAGGGCTGTGGGGATAGAGATAAGAAAGGATCTCGTAGAGCAGTGCTACAGAGAGGTTATGAGATTAGGTCTTCAAGATAGAATCAAGATAATTCACGGCGACTTCTTCGAGGTCAACTTAAGTGAAGCGGATGTCGTGACGCTATATCTCTTAACAAGCGTAAATGAGAAGTTAAGACCGAAGCTGGAAAAGGAGCTTAAACCCGGGGCTAGGGTTATATCGCATGACTTTGAAGTTCTGGGATGGAAGCCCAAGAGAGTGGAAAACATCTATGATCAATGGAGAACGCATAAGATTTATCTATACGTCGTTGAGAAGTAGCCTATAGTTCTCCCAAACTTCGGGTAAAGGGGAATGAGTGAGCGAGAAGTTGTTGGGGATCCTCGACTAGGAGGAGTAATGGACATACAAGGACTGGCTAACGTTTACAAAGAAATGGGAGGCTTCACCGCCAAATACTTAATCGATGCTGTAGAGTGTGCGCTTAAAATGTATTCTGGTGAAAGTACAACCGTTTTCTTCTCATTCACGGCAAATCTCATAGCCACGGGCTTGCGTTCAGTAATTGCGGAGTTCATCAAAAGAGGCTTCGTTGACGTCGTATTTACTACAGGAGGAACTATAGATCACGACATAGCTAGAAGTCTCGGAGGCAAATACTACATTGGAGAATTTGATGCCAGCGACGTAGAATTAAGGGCTAAGGGCATACACAGGTTAGGAAACGTGTTTATCCCTAAGGACCACTATGGCCCGTTCATCGAAAAATTCACCCACGAAGTTCTCGAAGAGCTTTGTGAAGACGTTAACGAGAGGCTTGAAATCGGAGTTCGCGAGTTACTGTGGCATATAGGGTCCAAAATAAAAGATGATAACTCAATTTTACGAGCATGTTTTGAGGGAAGGGTACCAATATACTCGCCGGGGGTTGTGGATTCGGCTTTTGGAACGGCCCTTTTTACATTTAGAGAAGTGCTAAGAACGAGGGGTAAGAA
>QMSC01000028.1 GCA_003649515.1 Thermoprotei archaeon
ATGGCGTTGATAGGTTTGAATAATAGTCTTTCTTTTTCAATGTCATAATCCTGAGTCCTTCTTGGAGGGATAGGGTTAACGGGGTCGTGGCACAGCCCCTGCTTCTAAGGTGGAATGGGATGAAATGGGAGCCTAAAAGGGCTATGAACACAAGACCGATGAAAACCCTAGAAGCAAGAATCTCCCCACTTAAGTAGGGGAGTGCCAACCACCAAACACCTTTATCCTTATATTTCCCCATTAACAGTTTTTCTTCATGATTAAAATAGAGTCCGAGCGCTGTATCAACGTTAGATTATCTAACATAGAGAGTCTTGCAAGATTTATTGCCAGCCTATTCGCAAGTGGCCATCCAGTATATATACTACACTTTAAAACTTCATTGGGAAAACATGTTTATGGTTTTCTAGCCGTGCTTAAAGATTTCTATAAGTACTATGGACTCCCCCTCTTCTACTACGTGATATTAGAGAAGCCCTTGCAGGGGTCTTTTATTCTAGTAAAGCTGGGGGACGAACGCATGGAGATAAGGTTTTCAGAGGGTGTGAAGCCTGGATGGATCTATGCACCCATAGTCTCCCTTTCTGAACCACCTGCCTTTATAAATGTGGGGGGTGTAGGAGATGATCGGGCATGAAAGCCTTCAAATATTATACATTGTAGAGACTGTGGCCCTTTACGCGGCCATAATTCTCCTAACAGTCTTCATACGGAGGAGGCGGAGTGTATACGCGAGAGCTATAAGAGTCTGGGGGCATTACCTTACTCTCTCCTTGATATCAGCCATTTTCCTAACGTTTTATCTCAAAGGGAACGAGCTTCTGAATATATTCTTGCTCCTACTGCACATAATGGCAGTCATTATCACTTGGCTTTTCGCTATAAAATTGTGGATCTAGCTTTCTCAGAGAGATTTAAAGCTATTCAAACAGCTAAAAATAATGAAATGTGTAAAGAAATAGTTACTTTACTTTTCCGTTTGTTCTAATACTATTTCTATCGTTGAAACAGTGCGCGTCTTACCGGGCTCGCCTACTTCTTCGCTACCTATTTTTACATCCTTGATCTCGACTTTATCCTTTAGAAATCTACTCACAGTTATCTGGGCGGCATCAACGGCTTTCGATATGGCTCTGCCTCTCGCCTTTATGTGCACTCTCTTGATGCCCTGGTTAAACTGTATGACAGTTGCTAGAACATAATGCATTGTTGGCTTTGCACCCACCTTTATTTCTCCGGCAGCCTCTGTTGCCATCTTTCCCACCGCTTTTTGTATTGGATTGGGCTACAATATGACTATTAGTTTATAAGCTTTTCGTGAACCAAGTGGTTCCTAAGCTTTTCTTAGAACCGCGGGGGTTCCGGCGCGTAGCTTCTTTAAATTCTCTAAGGAGCTTTCCTCAACCTTTCCGATAATGCTCGCCCTACCAGTTAGGGTTATATCCTTGAGGGCTATACCTAGAACTCTACGTTGTATCCAGTAAAAGAAGTCGCCTTTTGAAATATTAGGAGAAGGTTTTTCGACTAGGAGGGCTCCTCTAAAAGTAAGGTAGGCTATCTCGTTACCATAGAAGAACAACCTTGTATGTAGCGGCAACATGTTAAGTAATCGAGCGCTATTTAAGGGCGCGTAGACTTTGCTTACATGTATAACTGCTGCCACTTTTCCGCTAGCCTCTAATACTATTTTCTCTAGGCTCATGGCTTCCTTCACAAGTAAGTAAAGACAAGTATAAAAAGAACCTGCTCACGATGTAAATAGTTAACAGTGGGGTAATGGAAATGATGAGAGAATTTGAAAGCCCTAAGGAAGCACTAAAATACTTTAAAAAGAAGAAAAAGGAGCTCGAGGATCGAATGGAGCAGCTCATAAAGTTAAGGGATGAAGGGAAAATTACATGTGAGGAATTCGAGGAGAAGAAGCGAGAAATAGAGAGGGAGTTTATTGAAGTAATGGATAGAATAGCACAACTCTCGTATATTCTAAGTCAGGGCTCTTAGGTGCATTTATAATTGAAAGTTAGTGGCTAGAGGTTCTTATAGGGATTTCTTAGCTAAAAATAGTATCCTGCATGGTTGCGCTAATGAACGGTTAGAGAACGACGTAGCTATCGGCATTTACAGCTAAAAACTTTCATCTATCTCTCCCATCCAAACTTTTTTAGATTTCAGGAGCGGTCGCCCTAGTAGAGATATCAGGATTACGGAATAGGTTCATTAAACGGTAATTCCATAGTAAGGGTGGTGAAAGTATTGGACATTGAAGCTTATAAAAGGAAATATGCTTTTGGCGAGGATTACGGTACCAGCTATTACAAGTTCGGTCCCATAGCCGAGAAGCCCGATATCATGGAAAATAGGGGCATTATACTTGAGGAGAAGTCGGTCATATACAGGATATACGGAATCGAAGAGGATGTAGTTGTAGGGCCCGAGGTTAGACACTTCTTAGGATCAAGAGATGAAATGATTAGAAACTTGATTTATCCCATGAAGGATGGCGTAGTTAAGAAGGATAACGAAAATGCTTGGAAAATAATTTACGCGATAACGAAAAGAGGTCTTGAGAAATATAGGCTAAGGGATTCCAAGTTTGATGGATTTTATGTTGCAGCGGCTATATCTTCATTAGCTCTAGTCAGAGAACGGCACATGTACGAGAGGTTGTTTGAAATTCATAAGCGGATCGATGAGGAGACCGGGCTGGTGAAGGCTGTCACGATAGTTCCTCAGCCGCTCGCCGTAGCCATTGCTGAGAAAAGGATCTCATGTGTGGTCGTTGAGTCAGGTCATGGCAATACGCAGATATGTCCGATTTCAAGGTATCCAATTCAAGAGGCAATTCTTGCTATTAATAGGGGCGGGGCAGAAGCCGACGCAATTACAGCCGAAATCCTGAAGGATCTAGGTTACGGTGATGTAGCACGCGAGGAAAAGGTTGTTCGTGAGATCAAAGAGCACTTTGGACTGATTCCTCGAGATCTAGAGAAAAGTATTGAGGTAGCTAAGAGGGATTGGGAGCGTTTTCGAGGGAAGCCCTTTAAGAAGTACCTTCTTGAAATAGATTTAGGAAAGAATGCTTGGATGCGTTTCTTAATAGGTGAAATAATTTTCAATCCTTCACATGAGATCTTTGAGAGCTACTACAAGAAAGGCATGCCAAGACCCGCTCCTTCCGAGTTTAAAGGCGATGTAATTGAGGGAACGATAAGCCTTGCAGATGCAATCATTAAGTCCATTAGAGAAGTATCGCTTGAAATTCAGGGACTAATGCTAGAGGAGGGAGGAATAATTTTAAGCGGAGGTAATTTCTCATGGAAAGTACCTCCTAGAACCGAAGATGTTGCAGTAGACGCTGCTACTAAGGTTAAAGAAGAGCTGTTAAAACACAATATTCCGGCGAAGGTGGAGCTAGTTCAAGATCCACAGTATTCTGTCTGGAAAGGGTGTATCGTGTACGCTGTAGCAGTACCCGATGACTACGAGTGGAACTGGAATCGGATGGAAGGCTGGTATAAGTGGAGGTAACGTATGACGCTTAACAAGGCCAAAATTCTATCTATAGTTAAGGATTTTTTCGCTAAGAAAGGATTAAGACCTCTTCTAGTTGAGGAGCTGGTAATCCCTAAGGATCTTAAACCACTTATCGATGCAGCTTTTCAGGACGGGAAAAATATAATTGTAATACATGTAATTGCCGATTTCTTCTATAGTTACGTAGAGGCGAGAAATACCCTTGAAAAAACTTTGATGAAGATAGCTCCTATAACAGCCTTTGTAGAAAAGGTATACATAGCAGTTCCTGAGCTTTACGCTTCTGAAAGTATTCTAAACGCCAGGATCCTAAGGGAGAGTGGCATAGGAGTTTTGAAGGTTTATGAGGAAGGGGAAGTAGAGGAGCTAATTCCAGCTGTAAGCAAAGGCGGTTTTCAGCCGTTAAATATGCAAGCAATAAACGAATTTCTAGAAAGAATAAAGAGTGAAATAGGTAAACTTTACTCTCAGCAGACTAGTATTCTGGAAAATATCAACAATCTTACGGCTAAAATTAAAGATCTTGAGAGAAGAATAGTACTTCTTGAAGAGAAAGTGGCCTCGCTTAGTCGAACAACGGTGCAACCAATACTAAAGGAGACTCCTCCTCAAAGTATCGACTTAGAGAGTTCAAGAGACTTGCTTGAGGACGCCAGTTTACCATCCTTTATGAGGAATAACCCCTGGATCAACGAACTTCGAAAGAGGGGTAGGGAGAGACCGTGAAGAGACTAGACCCTATAAGTAAGGAAATAGTCGACCTTCTTAGTGAGTATTTTAAGGAGAAAGAGGACTTAAAGGATCTCGCTGTAAAGCTGTACTTTGCTTACCTTAGAAAGGGACGTAAGGGTCTTGAAGAGACCATTAGGGAGTTGATGGAAAATGTCGAAAGTAAGTCTTGAAGGAGATTTACGTATCTTAAGCCTGGAGATCGAGGGCTTTAGAGTGTTTAATACTCCCCAAAGGTTCACCTTCAATTCTGACATAGTAGTTTTCTTAGGTCCTATAGGCTCAGGAAAGACGTCCATACTCAAGGCGATCGAGTTCGGGCTTTTTGGAACAACAAGTGAGGTGGCTGATAAGAGGCTTAAGAGCGATGATCTCATCAATGACTTTAGGGATAGGATAAAGGTCGTACTGATGCTCGTGGATCCTAAGGGGAATAAGCTCAAAATATTGAGGCTTAAGAGAAGGGGTAAGAGAGTTAGGACTAAGGCTTATCTTAATGGTACTCCTCTCGCTTCTCATCTCACAGAAGATAAGCTCACGAAATTATTCGGTCTTGGCATGGATGAGTTCTCAAGGCAAGTATACATTAAATGGGATGTCCTACAAGACATTATAAGTGGCTCGCCCATTAAGAGGAGTAAGGCTCTAGACAGGCTTTTTGGAATAGAGATTCTCGAAGAGTTATACGCGTATACCCCTTTGAGGATTATTGAGGAAAGGATTCTGGAGAGCGAGGAAGAGTTACGTGAACTGGCTAGAAAACTCCCTGTAGGCTTTGATTTAGAGGATTTCCTTGAAGAGAAGGAGCTAATTATAAGGAACCTGGAGCATTTCAAGCGCAAGCTAGCCAATATACGCAAACTAATAACGGAACTAGAGAGCGAACTATTGAAACAACAGAAATTAAAGGAGGAATACGAGAAGCTACTTCAAGAAAAAACTCTACTGACCTCCATGTATGAAGGTCTCAGAAAGGATCTGGAAGGGGTTGCGCCGCTAGTAAGTGTTCTCGAGGCCGAATATGAATTAAATAGGTTAAGAAAAGAGGCTATTGAGATTCTGAAAATATTGCTTGTGAGGAGGGAATTAGAGCTTCTTGAGAAGGTTTCGGACAAGGACTTGAGAACGTTATTTGAGCTCTTAAAGAGCACTGTTAGGCTGTTGGAGGTACGACTTGAAGAAATAGACAAAGAGATATCTAGGGTTTCTAAGGAAATCCTCACATACCATAATCTCTTAACGAAGATAAAGAGCGACATAGGAGACTTAAACGAGAGAATAGGCGGGCTCGAACCGTATCGTGCAGAATATGAAGAGTTAGTAAGTAGGTACGGCGCACTTGAGAGCATTAGGAAGAACATCAGTGAAATGGAGCTTAAACTCGCAGAACTTCAAAACATTCGAAGGGAGCGAAGAGAAGCTCTCGATCTCCTCAAAGCGCTTATTGGCAGACTATCGAGAGAAGGCGTAGCCACATGCCCTGTGTGTGGGCGTCAGTTAGGAAAGGGAGACCTAGAAGGGCTAAAAGGTCTCATGAAGAAGGTCTCAGAAAGGAGCGAAATACTCAAGGAGTTAATGGACTACGAGGCAAAGCTTCAAGATCTCAAGAGAGTAGAGGAGAGAATGGGCTATCTTGAAAGTAAATTAACGGAGCTCCTTGAGCTAGAGAGTGAGCTATCTACCCTACGTGAAGAAGCAGAGCGTTTAGAATCCCTATGGAGGAGGGGCGAGGAGTTACTGAACGAGCTAAAGATGAAGCATAGTAAAATTCAGTCCTTCATAAAGAACTCTAAGAAGGCTTTGGAGAGGATAGAGCCTACTATTTTTAGATACGAGAAGGCTAAGGAAATGGAAAAAGTTGAGAGCCAACTAAAGGAACTTGAGAAACGCATAGAAAATCTGGGCTTTAAACCTGATTGGCTGAAAGAGGTCGAAAGAAAGCTCAATGAGCTTAGGAGAGAGGAAGCTGTTAGCTTAGTCGAAATAAAGCATCTTGAAAAGAAGCGTAAAACTGTAGAGGAAACTCTTGAGAAGTACAGGGAAGTTTTTTCGAGAATGGAGGAGGTTAAGAGGAGAATTGACTCCTATAAGAGGCTCTACGAGAAGATTAGGGCTGTGAAATATAGCTTTAGGGCAATTCAGGGAGACCTTAGGAAGAGGATGCTCAGCAAAGTCACCGAGAGAATGAATCAAATATTCAGGCAACTGTATGCACACCCCGACTACAATGAGCTCTGCGTCCGTGTAGTAAAGATGGGTACAGAGGAGGGCATTGTACGCAGTGTCTACGAAATCTACGCTAAACGCACGATTGACGGTGCATGGGTTCCGGTCTACAGTAAGCTAAGTGATGGTCAGAAGACTATAATAGCTCTAGCTCTCCTTCTAGCCCTTCACGAGCTATCTGCTCATAATCTAGGAATGTTGATTTTAGATGAACCATTATTAAACATAGACGAAGAGTGTAGAGCTGCATGGGTACGTACTTTTATTTCTCTGGGCAGGCTTAAGCAAATTATAATAGCAACTCAGGATAGAAGGCTGGTAGATGAGCTTGAAAAGGGCGGTCGGGTTTTCGTATATCAGTTGAGGCATGGAGGCATCGAAGGTCCTTTGGTAAAACATATTTTACCCGGCTGAAGGTTCTATTAAACTGAACAAGGTAATGGAAGAAGGGTATGTTATCGTAGACGGATATACGGACGAACCAGCGGGACTAGGCGTTCCACCATACCTCGACGTTTATCCCCGTTACGTAGCTGGTGCCATATGGAGTAACTTGCCATCAGCTCAAGTAATATATTTCACAATAGATGAGGTCAGGCGTTCTCTGGACGTGTTTTTAAAAATAGCCAGTAAAGCTAAGGCCATAATTTTTATTGCAGGTGTCTCAGTACCCGGAAAGTATCTGGGAGGTACTCCGATAAGTCTTGAAGAGCTAGAGTTCCTATCTAGAGTTTTGGAGAAGCCTGTAAAGATTCTTGGAGGACCTGTGGCAATATTCGGCATTGGCAAGGAGGGTGGAAGAATAGCGGAACTTCCAAGCAGGCTTGGGGATAGTTTCGATCTCGTAGTTAGAGGCGATATAGAGCTAGCTGTGTACAGATTCATTAGGGAAAGGTCGCTTGAAAAAGTAGATCCTTACGAAAGGAGGACCGATTTCGGTCTCATAGACATGTTTGCAGTTAAAGGCGCAAAGATAGTTTTGCAGCATCCCAATTATTCTAGAAACCTTATAATTGAACTTGAAACTTTTAGAGGCTGTCCACGCGCCATCGTGGGAGGCTGTAGTTTTTGCATAGAGCCTCTCTACGGCAAAGTTATATTCCGTTCAGTGAAGGGTATAGCTGCTGAGGTAAAAGCCCTATACTCTTATGGCGTTAAATGTTTCAGGCTTGGAAGACAGACAGATATTTACTCGTACATGGCCCATGATACCGGCAAGTATGAGTTTCCTAAACCAAATCCGAGGGCCGTTGAGCTACTTTTTAAGAGCATTAGAAACGCGGCTCCAAATCTAAAGGTCCTGCACATAGACAACGCTAATCCTGGAACTTTAGCTAACCACCCCACTGAAGCTAGAAAAATAACCAAAATTATAGTAAAGTACCATACGCCTGGTGACGTTGCTGCATTGGGCGTGGAGAGCGCCGATCCCAAGGTCATTAAGCTAAATAATTTGAAAGCATCTCCAGAAGAATCATTGGAGGCCGTCAGGATAATAAATGAGATGGGGGCTAGAAGGGGATACAATGGATTACCTCATTTACTTCCTGGAATAAACTTCGTTTTCGGATTGATAGGGGAGACTAAGGAGACCTATATCTTGAATTACGAATTTTTGAAAAGAATTCTTGAAGAAGGTCTTCTAGTTAGGAGAATAAACTTAAGGCAAGTACTTGTCTTTCCACGCACGCGCATGTGGGATGTAGGGACACGGGTCATAAATAGGAATAAGCAGTACTTCAAAGTATTTAAGGAGAAGATTAGAAAGGAAATAGATTTGCCGATGTTTCGACGTGTAGTTCCCCGCGGAACCATTTTGAGAGAGGTCTATACTGAGGCTTACGAAGGAAAAAACACTTTGGCAAGGCAAATAGGTAGCTATCCAATACTCGTGTACATTCCTGATTTGCTACCTTTAGGAAAGTTTATAGATGTACTAGTTATTGATCACGGCTACAGATCTGTAACAGGCGTTCCTTACCCGCTTAACGTAAATAAGTCTTCAAGAAGGCTTCTCGAAAAGCTTCCAGGCATCAGCCAGAGAACCGTAGCAAAGATACTTGTGCGCAGACCCTTTAAGAGCCTAGAGGATCTGAGAACGCTAGTAAGGGAGGAGCAGGTTCTAAAGTGGCTTCGTGTGTAACTTAATGTGCATTATCATTGGAAACATCAGAGAAAAATTTTTAGAACCAGGAATAGTAATGATCGAAGGGCCCGTAGCTCAGCTAGGATAGAGCGGCGGCCTTCTAAGCCGCAGGTCCCGGGTTCGAGTCCCGGCGGGCCCGTGTTCGTAAACATACCTTTATTTAATGGGTGATTTCTCTGCATCGAGTTCGAATCAGAGGCCGTTCGAAGAAGGGGGATGGTTCTACATTAGAGGATTAGAGGGTTTAGAGCGGCAATAAGAATAAACACGTATTAAGGTTTACTGGAAAATAACTACTTTTAATTTTTACTCGTTAGTCAAATCCTACCTGTATTTTTATTATCCCCTTCTCTCGTGTTACCATTCTATCGAATCCAGTTCTTAAGTCCTCTAATTTAATGACATCTGAGACTAAAGACTTCACGTCTACCTTTCCTTTCTCAACAAGTTTCAACGCTGTGTCAAAATCCCAGTTGTAGACAAGGCTTCCAAATAAGTTGAGCTCCTTATTCACAACATGCATGATGTTTATGTCCACGACTGGAGTTTCGAACACACCTATTATGACTACGTTTCCTCCCTTTCGAGTATATTCTAGGGCCTGTGTTAAGGTATCTTTATGTCCTACGGCTTCAAAGGACGTGTCGACGCCTAATCCACCAGTTTGCTCGATTATTATCTCTCCCAGGTCCTCTTTAAGTGGATTAACCGTCACAGTAGCTCCAAGTTTCTTAGCTATCTCGAGTTTCCAGTCAACTATATCAGTAATGATCGTATTCAGAGCACCCATGGCTTTTGCTACTTGAAGCGTTAACAGCCCTATAGTTCCTGCACCTAAAATCAATACGTTTTCTCCGAGAGTTGGTGCTCGTTTAACTGCGTGAACGGCTACTGCAAGTGGCTCTATCATAGCTCCTTCTTCGTAGCTCAGTCCCTCTGGCAGTTTATGCACCCATTTGTCCTCGACGACAATATACTCTGTGAAGGCGCCGTTTGTCTGAGCTCCGAGAACCTTTAAGTTAACACATCTGTGGTACTCACCTCTTAAACAGAAGTAGCACTTACCACAGGTTACGAGCGGCTCTACGCAAACCTTATCTCCAACGTTAATTCCCTCTACTTTTTCCCCTACTTCAACAACATCTCCTGAGAATTCATGTCCAGGTATTACAGGTATTACGAAGTCAGGGTGCTTACCCTTATAGGCATGTAAGTCGGATCCACAAATGCCACATCTGCGAACTTTTATTAGGACTTGATTCGGTCCCGGCTTCGGCTTTTCTACGTCGATGATCTTAATACTATAGGGACCCTTCAGTAATGCCGCTTTCATGATTCGTACCCTAGGTATTATGGGTTAGCTGAGAAATTTAAGCTTAAATGTTGTTCAAGCGCGGACAGCACGCTCTGTTACGCGAAGCGCTCGTGAAACTTCTTTTCTTAGATATTGACCGTGAAGGAGTTTTGAAAAGTCATAATGTCTTGCAAAGTAATTTTTATCCTAACTTACAAAAATGACGCCAGAAAGCCCCCTGTTTTAGTGGGGGATGTATGGCGATAGGTTTGAATAATAGTCTTTCTCTTTCAATATCATAATCCCGAGTCTTTCTTGGAGGTATGCCCATCGGGCTGGTGGCACAGCCCCTGTACATAGCCTCTGAGCATTGAAGAGGTAAACGCTGAAACGGATGTACCTCCAAGCATTGAAGAGGCTGTATGCAAAAATCTCCCTGCTTCAGCAGGGAGAGTGTCAAATTTAGGGAAACGCTGAAATACTTTGCCCACTATTTTTATTCTTGAGGCTTAAGAGCGAATGATCGTAAGGTTCTGGCTTCTAGATATAAACTATGATGTTCTACCTAGTAATATCCCTGAAATTCGAATGTGGGGTATAACACCTGATGGTGAGAGAATAGTAGTCTTAGATAGGAGTTTTAGACCCTATTTCTACGCTTTACCCAGCGATAATGTAGACCCTTCCACTCTTGCTAAGCGAATTAAGGTATCCTTAGCATCTAAAATTATAGACACGTGTGTGGAGGATAAGAAGCTTTACGGCAAACCCATTAAAGTCGTTAAGATCGTTTGTCAGGTGCCTAGCCAAGTTCCTGAACTGCGTGATAAGGTTAAAGCGCTATCGGGGGTCAAAGAAGTATACGAAGCAGACATACGCTTTTACATGAGATACTTAATAGATTATGATATCCATCCTAGCTCTTGGAACGAGGTTGAAGCTGAAGAGGTAGAGAAGCCAGCTAATTGGAAGGTCAATAGGGTCTTTTTAGCGAAAGCTCCACCAAAAACGATTCATTTAAACATCCTTCCTGACCTGAAGGTTCTAGCATTCGATATAGAGTGCTACAATCCGAGAGGTACTCCAAGCCCCGATATAGA